>QHZW01000042.1 GCA_003224815.1 Acidobacteriota bacterium
GTCCTTCGAGGATTTCGATGAAGCTGTCGCGACCATCAACGTTCGCCGCGCGATGAAGCGTCAGGAGCGCATAGCTGTCTTTTTTCAGCCCATACTGTTCCAACACAGAAGACGAACCGGCTTTCGCTTCATGCTCGCGTAAAGAGTCGATCATCGTATTGCCAACGAAATGTACTTGATCTCGTGGGGTGCCTTCCGCCCGGAGGTTTCTCACCCCGGCTTCTTCAGACACAAAGAGGAGATCGGAAATCCGGTCGGTGAGAATGCGATTGATCTCTTCCGGCATGCTGCGGTCGAACGAACGCAATCCGGCTTCAACATGGGCAACCAATGGCTTCGACTTTGGCGGCAGCTTGGTCGCAACCAGCGCGCATGCAAGCGTGGAGTTCACATCGCCAACTACCAGCAGGGCGTGCGGCTTCTCTGCCACCAGGACCGGCTCGAAGCGCTTCATCACCTCAGCCGTTTGCTCCGCATGGGATCCCGAGCCAGCGCCCAGAAAAACATCCGGCTGGGGCATATCCAGGTCGGCAAAAAACGCGTCTGACATCCTGGCGTCATAATGTTGCCCCGTGTGAACCAAAATCGGCTGCAACGATTCCACCCATTCTCCCCGTATTGCATTAAATTGGCGAATGGCGTTCAGGATCGGCGCCGCTTTCATGAAATTAGGACGCGCCCCGACAACCACGAGGATCTTCATTGCTGAGATGATCCCATCTTTCCAGGAATTGTCGTTTGAGAATCCGCCGCAGAGAACCTGCGTTATAAACCGAGTGTGGAGGCGATTTCAGACTGCACAGGGTACATTTGGATCCTACAGATCCAAATCTTGATCCTACTTGGGCATTTGCAGAGTAATTTCTGATGGATGTGCGAAGGCTGCGGGATCAGCAGTCTTGTTGCAATCACCGCCTTGGACCGGAACAGCGGCGGTTGAGCTTGGGGCATCGCCAGATGCGGTGGCTGTCACGGCGGCATTGTTGGCAGGCGTGGCGCATGCGGACTGCTGCCGGACAACACCCTGGATCGAAACGATCATTGACCCATTGCTGGGCGCTCCGGAAGCGGGCAATCCGCTCGGCGCTGACGCGGACGTGCTAGGAACTACTGTTGCGGCGGTTCCTGGATGCTTGACTCTGGCTGTTGCAGCCTGTCGCGAAGCAGCATGCGAGGTTTGCTGCGCCACCCGGCCAGCCATCTGGTTGGTAGCCTTTCCCATCGCGTTTCCCAGGCTGCTACCCATGCCGGACGAAAGCGCATGCGTGAGCGCACCTTCGGCCGCGGCCTGAGCCATTGCTCCGGAAGCTAGCAGGCAAATTGAAACTGTGATGGCAACGCCAGCAATCCAGGCTCGCATAAGACCTCCAGAGATACGTGCGCGCGAACTTCGAGGGGAGAACTACAGCGCGACTGTACTCCTCGGTTGAGGGCTGGTCAATGGCACTTATTCGGCAGATAGCGGCTCGCGCAGCACTTCAGCAAAGACTTCCGGATCTACATTGCCGCCCGTGGCGATTACACCCACGCGCTTGCCGCTAAGTGTAGCCTTGTCTTTCAAGGCTCCAGCCAAAGCGGCGGCCCCGGCACCTTCGACTACGTTATGAGTGTCAGTGAAATAGATCTTCATTGCGCACCGAATCTCTTCATCGCTTACCATGACGACCCGTTCGACATTGGCCCGAATGATCTCTAGCGCATCGTCATCCGGCAGGCGACAAGCCATGCCGTCAGCAATGTTGGTGGTTACTGGCGCCGCAACGGTCCTGCCCTGCTCAAGCGAGAGGGCATAACAGGGCGCACCGTCTGCGACGACTGCAACAATTTTCGTCTTCAGCCCCATGCCATTGCGGACGGCACACCCCGCACAGATGCCGGAGCCCATTCCGATCGGCACGTAAACCACATCGAGATCTGGCACAGCCTCAAAGAGTTCGACCCAGTAGCTCGCGACTCCCTTTACAAAGTCGCGGTGGTACGGGGGAACCATGTGCCGGCCTTGTTCCGTAGCGATTTTGGCAGCGTACTCGCGGGACTCCTGGAAATCGTTACCAAACTCGATCAGTTTTGCGCCTTGCGCACGCATGGCCGCATTCTTCGATTTGCTGTTACCAAATGGGACGACGATTGTCACGGGCACATTGAACCGTTGTCCGGCCAACGCTACAGATTGCCCATGATTGCCGCGGGTGGCAGTGATCAGTCCCCGAATTGCTTTCTCGCGCTTGAGAAGCGCGTCAACATAGACGATTGCCGTTCGCGCCTTGAATGCACCGATTGGCGTGTGGTTCTCGTGCTTGACCCAAATATTAGCTCCGAGCCGTTGATTGAGCAGCGGCCATGATAGCTGCGGAGTTGGCTGCATTATCGAGTAGATCAGCTCCTGGGCTTCGCGGACCTCGTCCAGCGAAGGAAGCAAGTCACGATCGTCGGCAACTTGAGTAGACATAGGTCAACTATAGCTTTTCAGGGACTCGGCGTTGTCACAACATATTTGAATAAGTGCGGGATCAGCAAAGAACAGCCACTCACATCCTTTCAACTTCGATATCGCCGTCTCCAGTCTGTACCTCCAGGCCAATGCCGCCACCATTCATCTTGCCTCGCACCGAATGTTCCGACATCGCACCCGACGTTGTGATCGGAACATCCACTCTGACACTTCCATCTCCTGTGTGCGCGCTAAGGTCGGCGGCAAAGTTTTCCGGGAGGCGCAGCCGCATGTTTCCATCACCTGTGCGCAAACTCCAGCCAGGCTGAGGCGACGCTGCCGCGCTGATCTCGGCGTCGATATTCCCATCTCCAGTGCGAAGATTGAGAAAATCAAAACGGCCGCTCACGTCAACATTGCCGTCGTGGGTGTCGGCTCGCAATGAACCTTCAATGCCGTGAAGGCGCATGTCGCCGTCACTGGTCTCGAGTTCCATCCGCCCTTTAATGTCCTGAACGTGGAGATTGCCATCTCCGCTGTGCAGATTGAGATCGGAGTCTCGCGGCACCTGAACAAGAATGCGTATCTCCTGAAAGCAAAATCCAATGCAAACACGCGATGGCTTGTGCACCTTTATGTCGACACGATTGCCGGTCTGATTGCCGCTGATTTGCATGTCGGTCATCTTCACTCCGCGCACGGTGACGCGTACATTGACCTGATCGCCGCTTCCCGGCGAGATTTCTACGTCGCCGTCGTTTGTATCAACGGCAATTTCGGGTTTTCCGCGTACGTTGTAGTTGTGGATCCACTCCTCGGCGCGAAGCGGGACCTCGGCTATGGTCAACAAAAGGATGACACTGAGAATAAGATGGCGCACACGTCACCTCCAATGATTCAGACGTACAAGGATACGGAGAGGTGAGCGGGAAAGTTCCGGATTCTATTGCGCGGGGGCCGGTTTCTCGAAGATCTTGGGATCTACCGTGGGGTTGAGTTGAATGCTGGTGAACTGCACAGTGCTTGAATTCTGACCGCCCTGCTTGTTGTCGCGGTGAAACGGCAGGTTCAGTCCTTCGACCTGCTTCCAGTCCGAAAATGCGGTTTCGCCCTCCACCGGGCCGGAGCGGTCCATGGTCTTGTAGGTTTCTCGCACAATTTTGCCGGTTTGCGGATCAACAAACCAATGCATGCTTACGCCCGGACCGGAGACATCCACGATTGTGGTGTCAACGTCGCCCGATTTTTCGCGTCCCGCAGCTGAGAAAGAAAATGCCGGATCATCGGCGTGCTGCGCAATATAGATAAGATCCCGGTGAAGCTGCGCCATGGTTTCAGTTTTCTGCGAAGGTGGCAGCTCTTGCGATCCCATTCCTTCTGCTGACGCGAACCCCAAATTCGCTGTCACGACGATGGACATGTTTCCTTGCGGGGTCTGCAGATCCACCTTCATCCGGTCAGGAAATACCACTGTGGATTCAATCTGCGTCGTGCCCGGCCCACCAATCGACGTAACGCTAAAATCGGACTTAGTGGCCTTCACTGCCTGCAGTTTCTCTTCGCCACCAAGCGCCTGCACGACCTTGGCCGCGAGCGCCTTGCCCTCGGGATTCGACGGCTTGGGTTCAGGATTAGTCGCCTCGCCTGATTTTTCGCTGTGGTCCCCAGGCGGAGGCGGTATCGTAATGTCCACGTCCGTTACTTGGCCCAGAGAAGAAAGAGGCTTATCGAACTCGGTAGTGTTGCCTGCAACCAACACCGCAAGCTGATCTTTGTGCAGATATTTGGCAGCGGCGCGGGCCACGTCAGCGGTTGTGACCTTGTCAATTCCGGCGCGATATTTCTCCAGGAAATCTGGAGGATATCCGTAGAACTCGTACGCCATGCGCTCGCGCAAGACTTTGTCCGGCGTATCGAAATTGAAAACAAATGCATTCAGGATGGAATCTTTGGCACGTTTAATTTCGTCGTCGGTGACTGGCTTGGTTTTCAACTCGTCAATCTGACCGTACAAAGCTTGAATCGCTTCGACTGTGCTCTGGCTCTTGGTGCCCATCACCAACTGAATCATGCCGGGGTGATCAAAGCGGGTCCCGATGCCCCCGCCCACGGAATATGCCAATCCTTGCGCGGTGCGAATGCTTTGAATCAGGCGAGCTGAAAAGCCGCCACCAAACGCTTCGTTGAAGACTTCAATGGCGTAGTAATCGGGGTTTCTCCGCGTGGTGCCAAGCCCGACCATTCGAATCGTGCTCTGGTTCACATCTTCTTTCTTGATCAGGTAATAACCTGGCTTTGCGGGCGTGAACTGAATGTCGAGTTCCTTAAGCGCCGGCCCCTTGGCCCAGTCGCCGAACGCCTCGCGCAGTTTCGCTTCCATCTGCGCAGAATCGAAATCGCCAACGATTCCGATAATGATGTTGTTGGGATGAACGTGGGTATCATGCCACTGCTGGAGATCCTCACGATTGACGGCAGCGATCGTCGTGTACTCAGGAACACGCACGTACGGGTTCTGAGCTCCATAAGCCAATTTACTGGCTTCCCGGCGCGCAATTTCGCCGATCTCGTCATTGCGTCGAGAGATGCCATCGAACGCCTCCCTCTTCGCCAGATCGAGCTTGTCCTCCCTTAGACCGGGCCCCCGAAGAAGATCGTTGAAAACCTTGAAAACATCGTTGAAATCTTCTTTAAGACATGAAAGCGAAATCGTAGTCGAGTCGGCATTGCCGTCAGTCTCAACTTTTGCTGCATGCACTTCGAGGTAATCGTCGAGCTGGTCGCCGGTTTGAGATTTGGTGCCGCCAGTACGCCAGACTTCGCCATACAGAGAGACCAGCCCGACCTTCCCGGCAGGTTCGGCGCGCGAACCCCCACGAATGCGGGCCACGCCTTCAATCAAAGGCAACTCATGATCTTCCTGCAGGAACATCACCATACCGTTCTGGAGCTCAATCCGTTTGGGTTCCTGGGGATGAAACGCGGGAAGCTTCGGAATTGGAATCTTATTCCACTCTTGAGCGCCACCCGGTAGCGAGCAGATCGCAACTATCAGAAGGAACGTGAATGAACGCATGATCAAAGAAAGTCTCCTCATTGCGCACCTCCGTTGGCGGCGCCCGCAGTCTCAATGATTCCGACTGTCCGATTGGTTGTCACAAAGACCTGATTGGCCACGCGCTTGATATCGGCTTTGGTCACTGCGTTTATGCGATCCACAGTGCGGAACAGTTCGCGCCAGTCACCGTAATACGTCTGATAAATCGCGAGGTCCTGAGCCAGACCTTCATTGCTGTCGAGGCCCCGAATCAAATTTGCTTTGGCCCTAGTCTTCACCATTTTTAATTCGTCGTCGGTGATGTCTTCTTTTTTCAAGCGTTCGATCTCCGCATGAATTGCGTCACCAACTTCCTTGGTGGTGTGGCCCGGCATGGGCGTCGCAAAGAAGTAAAAGATCGTAGGATATTTCACGCCGGGAAAACCCGTTCCACCTTCTGCATCGGACGCAATTTTCTGGTCGCGCACCAGAGCGCGGTAAAGGCGGGACGTGCGCCCATCGGAGAGCAGATCGGCCAGGGCGTCGTACACGGCATCATCTTTGTCCTTCAAATTCGGACGGTGATAGCCTTCGAGGTACATCGGCTGTGAGCGTTCGTGCAATATCACGCGCCGCTCGGAACCCTGCGGCGGCTCGGTGGTGGTGCGTTCGTCAGGCTTTTCGTGCGATGGGATTTTGCTGAAATACTTCTCGATCAGCGCCATGGTCTGCGCGGTGTCCACATCACCAACGACCGAAACTACCATATTTGACGGAATGTAATATCGGTCGAAAAACGCTTGAGCGTCGGTCGCTGAAAAGCTGTTCAGGTCCGACATGTACCCCACGGTCGGGCGATGGTATGGATGTGCGGTGAACGCCACGGACAAGAACTGCTCGATCATTTTGCCGATCGGAGAGCTATCGGTCCGCATCCGCCGTTCTTCAATCACGACATTCCGTTCTTTGTAGAACTCGCGAAAGACTGGATGCGTAAATCGAGAAGACTCCAGATAAGCCCACAATTCCAGGCGGTTCACGGGAAACGAGAAGTGATACTCGGTGTGGTCGTCGCTAGTAGAAGCATTCACGTTTTCACCGCCCTCGCGCTCCACGATTTCGCTGAACTGATTGGGAATTACATATTGTTGAGCGTCTTTGATTGCGTCTTGCCATGACTGTTCCAATTGCTTCAGCTTCTGCTCATCGCGGCCCTCGGATTTGTCGCGCTCGTATAGATAAGCGGTATAGGCATCCTCGACTTTTTGAAGCGCGACCTTTTCTTTGGTGTAATCCTTCGTGCCAATCGTGTCGGTCCCTTTGAAGGCCTCGTGTTCGAACATGTGCGCCAGTCCGGTTTTGCCCATAGGGTCCTGCACTGACCCGGCGTCAACGTTGGTGTAGAAGGAAAAGACCGGCGCAGTGTCGGGCCTGTCGCAAACAATTGCGGTCAGTCCGTTCGGCAACTTCTTAACCACGACCCTCTTTTCGAAAGAGGCGAGGTCCTGGGCGGAACTAAACGTTGACGCAAGCAGCAAAATCGCAAAACATTTCAGTAGGCGGGACATAGACCTCCGAGGCAGCTAGAACACTAATCTGCAATAGACGTGAAAGACGATTTGAAGTGAGCAGCGGGAGTTTTGTCAAACCGAGGCGAACTGAGCGTTGCTAATTTGCACTCACAGAACTGAACACGGCTGGCTTTCTGCCGATCAAGTGTTAATGGACAAGCCGGTGCTCGTTTCCATTACCCAAGCGAAAGTCCGTTTGGAAGAGCTCATTGAAGGGGCTAGGGGCGGCGAAAAGATCATCATATGCCGCCGCGGCAAGCCCGTGGCATTGGCTCAAACCGATCTACGTTCGCAAAGCACGCGTTCACAAAGCAAGCCTCGACAATGAAGCGTCCAGCGAACGTTAGTCCAGCTCATCAGCCTACCCATCCCATTCACCCCTGCTTTTTCCCCTCCCGCTGCTAATTGCCTGCGCTTCTTGGGCTTACATTGACCAGCAGAGCACTTTTCGGTACCCTTTTTGCAACCTCAAAATAGGAAAAGTGTATCCTTAGGGGCGAGTAACAAACCAAGGGAGATTGCGTGTCTGAGAGCCAGAAACCCTTCTGTTGTTGAAGCCTCGCGGCTTCTGCGCCGGCGTCGTCCGCGCCATTGATATTGTGCGCATCGCCCTCGAGGCCTTTGGGCCGCCGATTTACGTCCGCAAAGAAATCGTCCACAACCGTTTTGTGGTTGAAGAACTTCAGGGCAAAGGCGCTATTTTTGTTGATTCGGTCGACGAAGTGCCTGCCGGCGAGCGGGTCATATATAGTGCGCACGGCGTTTCTCCCGAGGTGCGCCAATCCAGCAAAGATCGCAAGCTGCGAGTGATTGACGCGACCTGCCCGCTGGTCACGAAGGTTCACGTTGAAGCCGTGAAGTTCGCGAAAGAAGGTTATTCGCTCATCCTGATCGGCCATCGCGATCACGACGAAGTCATCGGCACGCTCGGCGAAGCGCCAACTGTTACACAGGTGGTAGGTTCACCCGCTCAGGTAGACGCTCTCTCAGTTCCCGATCCGAACCGCGTCGCTTATCTCACGCAGACCACGCTCAGCCTCGACGAAGCCAAGGACATCATCGAAGCCCTGCGCCGCAAACTGCTGCTGGTCGTGGGTTCGGAGAACAGTTCGAACTCGAATCGGTTGGTCGAAGTGGCGCGCAATCTTGGCACCGGTTCACACCTGATAGATAGTTGCGAAGACATACAGCCCGTGTGGCTGGAAGGCGTCAAGACGATTGCGCTGACCGCTGGAGCTTCAGCACCGGAATGCTTAGTCGAAGAGGTGGTCGCCTTCCTGAGAACGAAGGGCTTTAACAACCTTCAGGAAGTTGAAGTGATGCCTGAGAACGTGCGCTTCGGGCTCCCGCCGGAAATTGTCGAAGCCATTGGGGCTGCGCCCCCGGCGACCGTGCCGGCGAACTAGGAAGCTTTGATTTAAATATGGAAGAATTCTCCTCTTCAACTTCTGCCTCCTCAACACCACAGCTTCGTTTCGGAAAAATTGACGGCCTCGGCAGCCGCGTTGCAGCTGCGATTGATGGCGCGTGCAAGTGGATCTTTTCTCAGCAGCACGAGGACGGCTACTGGAGCGGTGAGCTCGAAGCCGATACCACTCTCGAATCCGACTACATCCTGATGCACGTTCTGCTGGGCACGGGTAATCAGGAGCGATTCCAGAAATGCGCGAACTACATCCTCCGGCATCAGAACGAAGACGGCGGTTGGCCGATCTACAACGGCGGCCCATCGAACATCAGCGCGTCGGTGAAGGCGTATTTTGGCTTAAAGCTCGCAGGATATAAGCCCGAACATCCTGCTCTGGAACGCGCGCGCAAAAAGATTCTTGAGCTTGGGGGCGTGACCGAGGTCAACACGTTCACGAAGATCTATCTCTGCTTTCTGGGCCAGTACGACTACGACGCCGTCCCGGCCATTCCACCGGAGATCGTTCTCTTCCCCAACTGGTTCTGGTTCAACATCTACGAGATCTCTTCATGGTCGCGCGCGATCCTGGTTCCGCTTTCGATCGTTTACGCAAAGAAGCCGTTTAAGAAAATTCCCGATGAAATGAACATCAACGAACTTTTCGTCGGGGGCCGCGACAAATCGCGCATGCACCTGGAGTGGAGCCCGAAACTCGTCTCCTGGCGGAATTTCTTTCTCGTTCTGGATCGCCTGACGCACTGGTTTGAGGCGGTGCACATTCGTCCGCTGCGCTGGCTGGCGCTAAGGAAGGCGGAACAGTGGATGTTGGCCCGGTTCGAAATGTCCGACGGCCTGGGCGCGATTTATCCCGCCATGCTGAACGCCATCATCGCCCTGCGCTGCCTAGGGTATTCGCTCGACGATCCCCAAATGATTCGCGCACTCGACGAATTCGAGAAGCTCGGAATTGAAGAAGAAGACACATTTCGCATGCAGCCTTGTAAGTCTCCGGTCTGGGACACGGCATACGCGCTATTCTCT
>QHZW01000043.1 GCA_003224815.1 Acidobacteriota bacterium
CTGATATCTAGGCACGCAGTTTGACGCATTACATGGACTCGCGCCATTACAATGCTGCCGTGCGTATTCTGATTTCGGCGGGCGAGGCTTCGGGCGAGATGTACGGCGCGCAGTTGATGGAAGCGCTGCGCTCAGAGTTGAGGTGTGTTGGAGACGACTCATCCGGATCACCCGACTCAGGCCATGTGGGAATGGACGACCTCGCCCCTTCGGCCGAGCGTAGCTCGGCAATACCAGAGCCTCACTTTTTCGGCGTCGGCGGCACGAGAATGCGTGATGGCGGGTGCGACATTGTTGTCGACGCCCAAGAACTCTCCGTTGTCGGCATTACCGAAATCGTCAGTCATCTGCCTAAAATCTGGCGGCTTTTTCATCACCTCATTGACGAAGCTGACCGCCGTAAACCCGATCTCGCCATTGTCATCGATTCGCCTGCGTTCAACTGGCGTGTGGCGCAGCAGATGAAGAAACGCGGCGTTCCCGTTGTGTATTACGTTTGCCCGCAGTTCTGGGCCTGGCGGCAAGGCCGTGCGCGCCTGCTGCGCAAATACGTCGACAAAGCACTCGTCATCTTCCCTTTCGAAGAAAAGTTCTATCGCGATCGCGGCGTAAATGCCGAATTTGTCGGACATCCCCTCGCCGATCTCGCACGCCCAGCGGTTACGCGCGAAGAATACGCTGCGCAACACGGCCTTGTGTCTTCAAAGCCCTGGATCACGCTGATGCCCGGCAGCCGCGTGAAAGAAGTTCGAATGAACCTGCCGGAAATACTTCGGGCGGCTGACCTGCTGGGAAGTGAACTCGAATTTATCATTCCCGTCGCGCCCACAATCTCAAAGTCAGTGATCACCCAACTGATGCAGGCTCGGCACACTG
Source organism: Acidobacteriota bacterium (assembly GCA_003224815.1). Taxonomy (GTDB): domain Bacteria; phylum Acidobacteriota; class Terriglobia; order Terriglobales; family Acidobacteriaceae; genus Gp1-AA145. The sequence goes on from QHZW01000043.1 coordinate 877, forward strand.
TCGTTCCCATTCATCTGGTTCCTGATTCCCTTCCTGCCCTGGACCATTCTCGTGCGGGAATTATCGCCAGCGGCACTGCCACTGTTGAAGCCGCGATAATGGGCTTGCCATTCGTCATGGTCTATCGCGTGTCGCCGCTGACTTACCTACTCGGACGCTGGGCCGTCAAAGTCCCGCATTTTGCCATGGTGAATCTGATCGCCGGGGAACCAGTTGTACCTGAACTCGTGCAGCACGATTTCACCGCCGAAAAAGTAGTTTCGGAAATGCGCGAAATCATCGCCGAGAGCTCCCGGCGGGAGAAAATGATCGAGGAATTGCGAAGAGTGAAGCAGTCCTTGGTCGGCGCACAGGATACGAATCTCCATTCCGTTCAACGGGCCGCTAAAGCAATTCTCCAGGTCGTAGCCGGCCCTCCAATTGTCTGAAAATCGCTAAATGCTTGTGCCTACAGCATCTTTTCCTTTTCAATTCTCATCGTACAATTGAAAGGTCGCGTATCAGGAGATCCCCAGAAATGTTACTTGCACCCCGGCCGCAATGTCGGCTAAGTTTCGCCGGCCTTGTTCTGGCTTTGTTTGTTCTATCTGTGCCCGCGTGGGCGGCCGAGAAGCTCCACTTCCATGCCGACGATTATCAGATTGACGCGGTCCTGAGTCCCCATGACCATAAGCTCACGGCTCGAGCCAAGGTCAAGATTACGGCGCTAGACGACCTGAATATCGCAAGTTTTCATTTGCATAACGATCTCCGTTTGACCAAGGTCACCGATGCTTCGAACAAGACTCTGACAGCCGACCGCAACCCCGGTGACTCCAGCGTTCGAGTGTCGCTGAATAAGCCGCTTGCAAAGGGGGATTCCGCCGTTCTGGCGTTTGAGTACGAGGGCGTGCTGGATTCTGCCGACGATTCGCCGGTTCCGGGACTCAAGCTGACCTCAATCAACGAAGACACGTCGTATCTTCTGTATGCAGGCGACTGGTTCCCGGTAAATGCCTACGGGATTGATCGCTTCACGGCGACCATCAGCGTTACGGTACCCGCCCACATGATTGTGGTCGGCAGCGGGACGGTTTCCACGGCGCCAGCGCCGGCGCTGAAAGTGTCGCCTGCTCCCTCGGGCGCGACCAAAACATTCGTTCTGAAATACGACAAGGCGAGCTTTCCGGGAACCATCGTCGCCGGCGCCTTCGACGATTACGCCAGCACTGAAGCCGGCGTGGACCTGCATATTTATTTCAAGCCTACCCACAAAGATCTCGCCTCAGCCTATGCAGAGTCTGCCGTAAAAGAGTTCACCTACTTCATCACCCTATACGGCGTGCCGGAGTCGAACGCGCTGCGCGTAGTTGAAATTCCCGACGACACCCTTCCCTCAGCCTGGGCGCCTGAAATAGCTGCGCTTCCAAACCGAGGCATTACGCCCAGAACCAACTATCGCCTGCTCGCGAACACGATTGCCCACCAGTGGTGGGGAACGTCAGTGAGCCCAGCGTCGCGCGACGATTGGTGGCTTGAAGACGGCTTCGCGCGTTACTCGGAAGCTCGTTATATCGAGACAGCCGCTGGCGAGGCCGGACTCCAGGAAGCCATTAAGGACTTGTCGGTGGGAGCATTGTCGTACGACACCGTGCCCTTGTCGAGTTCTGGCAAGCTCGATCTTTTCTCTCCCGAGTTTCAGTCGCTCGAGACCGACAAAGGCGCGATGATCCTGCATATGCTGCGCTGGGTAGTTGGCGACCAGAAGTTTGATCAGACAATGCGCGATTTCTACGCGCAATTTAAAGGCAAACCGGCAGCAGCGGATGACTTCAGAACACTCGCGGAAAAGAATTATGGCGACAAACTGACCTGGTTCTTTTCGCAGTGGCTCGATTCAACCGGTGCGCCCGAATTCAAGACCAAGTACACGGTTTATCGTCTGGGTAATAACAAGGGTTTTCGCGTGGTTGGACAAATCAACCAGGACCTCGACTTGTTCCGCATGCCGGTTCAATTAAAAATTGATACCGACGGTAAAACGGAAACGAAGCGGATCGACGTCACCGGCACTGACTCGGCTTTCACCGTTGACACCTTTGGCCGGCCGCGCCGAATCAGCATTGATCCGGACAATCGCCTGCTGAAAAACTCGTCCGACGTACGCTTGCGCGCCGGCATTCAGCGCGGTCAGGCGCTTGTACAGCAGGGTGATCTGACGGGGGCGCTGTCCGAGTTCAACAAGGCACTCGACATTAACAAGAACAGTTCACTCGCTCACTACCGCATCGCCGAGGTGTTCTTCTTGCAACACAACTATCAAGCGTCAGCAAATGCATATCGCGACAGCTTGAATGGCGATGGTGAGCCGCGCTGGACTGAAGTTTGGAGCCACATTCAGCTGGGCAAGATTTTCGACATCACCGGTCAGCGCGAACGCGCCACGGCAGAATACCGGCAGGCCATTCAGACTAACGACAACACACAGGGCGCCATGGATGAAGCCCGGCGTTATTTACAAAAGGCCTACGAACAGCCCAAAAGCTCAAATGCAAGCGGCGCAATGTAAGCGCGGGCTTAATCAGTAGGGGATTTCGTTTGTAGGCGCGCGTTCCGCTTTCTCGTAATCGTCGGACGTCGCTCGGTAGCAGCGAAGGCGCGCTTGACGCCGGTCGAGATCGGAAACTGGCGATTCCGTCGAATATTTCCATTGCGAACCGGCTGACGCAGACGGACGTTTTTGTTCGTACAGCCAGCGCATTTGCCAAAGATTCTCGTCACAGGTCGCGTCGCGCACAGCGTGAAAGCGATGCACAAGCGTGTAGTCAAGTCCATACGAAGAGAGCGGCGACTGATATGGCAGAAAGTCGTACACAAGTTTGATAAAACGCGATTCGTCTCTCGCGAGTTCCTGTTCGGCTACAAAGACTTCATCATTTGCAAAGAACGACGAGCGCGGATAGGTGATCGCCAGCGCAATAATGCGCACCTCGATGTCTTGCTTGTGCGGCCCTGGCCCTCGAAATTCGCCATCCGCGGCAAAGACACTGCTACCAAAGACCAACATGGTGCCTGCTGCAATGTACCGAACCCACCTCATGGACTTGCCTGGGACTTCCTAATTTAGAGATTAGATGCTGATAAAAGGCATCCGCAAGATCTTGGGAGTACATCCGCTCTGCTCACAACCGTCGCATTATAAACATGCAGCCCCTGTGCAGGGTGTGAACGGAATGTAAAATTCACCGTGCTATAATTTCAGTTCGCCTGCATGTTCCGGGCAGGAGGGCAGGGATCATGGTCCCCTCTGACGGGCGAGTCCTGAGCATCCAAAGCAGCGCAATTCAAGAACACTGAAAACGAGGTATTTCCATGTCTGGCCACTCAAAATGGGCCACAATTAAGCACAAGAAGGGCGCGCTCGATGCCAAGCGCGGCAAGATTTTTACGCGCCTGATTAAGGAAATCAGCATTGCTGCGAAGAATGGCGGCGATCCCGATACTAATCCCCGTCTGCGTACGGCCATTGCCGCTGCGAAAGCAGAGAACATGCCTGCCGACAATATAAAGCGGGCCATTCAACGCGGCACCGGTGAGCTTCCCGGCGTCAACTATGAAGAATTCGCGCTCGAGGGTTACGGTCCGGGCGGTGTCGCCATTATGCTCGACATTAACACCGACAATCGCAATCGAACCGTCAGCGAAATCCGCCATGCTTTTGGCAAAAATGGCGGCAACATGGCTGCAGCCGGCGCGGTCGCGTATCTGTTCCACAAAAAAGGCGACATCGTCATTCCCAAAACCGCAGCCAAAGAAGATGACCTGATGGGAATCGTGCTCGAGGCTGGCGCCGACGATCTGCGTGACGATGGCGAAAACTGGGAAGTGATCACTGATCCGTCTGCATTCGAAGCAGTCGTGGAAGCCGTGAAGAAGGCGGGTATTCAGCCTGCGTCAGCCGAAGTTGCCATGATTCCGCAGAACTATATCAAACTGGAAGGCGCTCAGGCGGCACAGATGATCCGTCTGGTCGAAGCTTTTGAAGAGCACGACGACGTGCAGAACGTCCACTCGAACTTCGATATCGACGAAAAATTGCTGGAAGAAGTGGCTGGATAAAACGTCAGGTCGGTCCAGGCAACGAAGGGCCCGGTCTTCAGACCCGCCCTTTTCTTGTTCCAATCGAACTCACTCACAGCTCAAACATATCTTTCATCTTGACTAGAATTGAGCGCTGCTGCGGTTTGTTTTCGACGTGTGTCGTCCCCTGAAGTTCTTCCAGCAGTTCACGTTGGCGCTTCGTCAGCTTTGACGGCGTCTGAACGCGCACTTCGACGAACAGATCGCCTTTCCCGTGTCCGTTGAGAACCGGCACACCCCGGCTGCGAATTTTCAGGACCGCCCCCGATTGCGTCCCCTCCGGCACTTTGAGCGTGTGCTCGCCCTCAAGCGTTGGAACCTTGATCTCTGCGCCGAGCGCGACCTGCGTGAATGAAACTGGCACTACACAATGCAGATCATTTCCCTGTCGCTCGAAGAATGGGTGATCTTTCACATGGAGCACGAGGTAGAGGTCGCCTGAAGGTCCGCCATGCGTCCCCGCTTCGCCGAGTCCGCTGAATCGAATTCGCGTTTCGTCTTCAACCCCGGCAGGAATTTTTGCGTCAACCGTTTTTTGCTGCACCACTCGGCCTTCGCCCTTGCACTTCGTGCACGGATCACTAATCACCGTGCCCGCGCCCTGGCAAGCCGGGCAGGTGCGAGCGATACTGAAAAAGCCTTGTTGATACCGGACTTGTCCTCGACCTCCGCAGGTGCGGCAAGCGGCCGGAGCTTTTTGTCCCGCACTGCCTGATCCTTTGCAGGCTTCGCACAGTTCATGACGGCGGTAGCTGATCTTCTTCTCCGCACCGAACGCCGCTTCCTCAAATTCGATGGTGATGTCCTCGCGCAGATCTGCGCCACGCTGCGCCCGTGTGCGCCGGCCTCCGCGGCTTCCGCCGAACAGATCGCCGAAGCCGAAAAATTCGCCGAAGATGTCGCTGAAATCCTGGAATACGGTTGGATCAAAGCCCGCGCCAGCAGCCGCCCCGCCACCCACTCCGGCATGACCGAAGCGGTCGTACATGCCTCGCTTTTCAGTATCGGCAAGGACGGCGTAGGCTTCGCTGCACTCTTTGAACTTCTCTTCCGCATCCGGGTTATTCGGATTCCGATCGGGATGGTACTGCAGCGCCAGCTTGCGATACGCGCTTTTGATCTCCCATGGCAGGCCGCAACAGTCGGTCTTTCAGCTTGTAGCCGCGCTGCAGCTCTTCAATAACCTCATTGTCACGTGCGTCTTCTGTGTCCACCATTTCAATGGCTTCGTGATAACGCGGATCGAACTGCTGCCCTGCAGCCAAGACCGCCTGCACTCCAAGTCTTGTCAGCACATCCTGCAATTGCTTATGGATGAGTTCAACCCCGACATGGAATTCAGATTTCTCCGGCGAGCTTTTGAGCGCGCGGTCGAAGCTGTCGAGCACCGGAATAAGAGCCCTGATCGTGTCCGCCAGCGCGTAGTCGCGGAAATCCTGATGCTCACGCGAGGCACGCTTGCGAGCATTGTCGAAATCCGCCTGCATGCGAGCAAGACGGTCAATCAACATGTCCCGCTCGGCCCGGAGCTTGTCGACTTCGGAAACGTGCTCTGCGCGGGGCTCGCCGGTTGAGCTCTGTGGTTCCTCATTGCCGTCCGATGGCGGCAGTTCGTGTTCAACATCCATTTGTTGTTCGTCGATCTGCGTTTTCCCGTTGCTTCTTGCCATAACTACTCACTCATTCTCGTTCAGAATTTTGTCGAACATCCGCGCGATGTAAGAAACGGCGGTGATCGTATGTTGGTAATCCATGCGCGGCGGCCCAAGCACTGCCAGCGATCCCATGACTTCGTCGCCGACACGCGCCGGTGTGCCAATCAGCACAAAGTTGCGCAACGAAGGCTGAGCTTCATCAAGGCCAATGACCACACGCACCGCTTCCTGCTTCACGTCGAGATAGGCACTTAACAGGCTTACAACTTTTTGTTTCTCTTCGAGCGCCTGCAGAAGCTCCTGCAAACGATTGCGGTCCTGCTCGCTTGCGACCAGGTTTGAAGCACCTTCGATGAAGACGACGTGCTCCGAGTCTGCTCCAGCCAGGGCCCCTTGTTTGTAAAGCTGCTCAATCGAGGACATCAGCCGGTCGTATTCACTACGCTCCTGCTCGAGACGGCGAGCGATCTCGGTACGCACCGATTCAAGTGTCCATCCCCGGAAATTTTCGTTGATGAAACGAGCCGCAGCATCCAACTCAGATTGCGGCAAATCCATCCGCAAAACACGGTCCCGCACGAGCCCGGATTTCGTGACCACAACCGCTAATACTTTTTGATCTCCGAGCCGCGAAAAATAAACGTGCTCAAGCGCGTTCTTTGGCCCGCTGGCGGCAACCGCCACACCGACGTTGCGAGAAATTAGCGATAGCACATGCGAGGTGCGTTCCATGAAATCCTGCACGTCGCTAACACCATATAGCGAATCCTGGATGATGTTTTCGTCCTCCGGTGCGAGCTTGGTGTTTCCGCTGAGCTGCTCAACGTAGTAGCGGTAGGCTGCTGCGCTCGGAACACGGCCGGCAGACGTGTGCGGCTGCTCAAGATATCCGGAATCCGCAAGATCAGCCATCACATTGCGAACGGTCGCGGGGCTCAACCCCTCTCGGCTGGCGCGCGCAAGAATACGCGACCCGACCGGCTCGCCGGTGGAAATAAATGTTTCCACGATGGCGGTCAGGATTTCGCGTTCGCGATCGCCGATTGGTTGGCCTGCTGACATGTTTCTATTTTATATGTATCACTTTCGCGTGGATTCCTTGCAATCAAAGTAACAAGTTGCCGAGCCATGGTTTAGAGATTAGCTGGTTACCTAGGCTGTCGAGTCAAAACCGTACACGGAAGGCTCTTATCCCAAAACTCCTATGCCAGAAAAGCGCTCGCATCCCAAACCACATTGGAAGCGCACGCCTTCAGCCTTTTCGCTAGGAGTTCCTTTTTAAGCGGGCTTTGGACCCTGAGGTAAGTACCCCGTTGCTGCGGAAGCAACTTGCCACACACCATTAGATGAAGTGAGAGCCCTATTGGATTTGGACTACGCCTTCAGGCGCAGCCGACTTGATCTGATCGACTCGTTCCACTACGTGGCGCGCGAAATCGAACAGCGCCTTGGCATGAGGAGAGTCTTCCCCTTCGAGCACCGCCGGCTTGCCCTCGTCTCCGGATTTGCGGATCTCGGGATCGAGCTGAATGCTGCCGAGGAAGTCGACGCCGAACTGCCGGGCGGTCTTCTCTGCTCCGCCGCGAGAAAAAATATCAACTTCATTGTGGCAATGCGGACAGACAAAGTAGCTCATGTTCTCGACTACGCCAGCGATATCAACCTTCATCTGGCGGAACATCTCGATGGCCTTGCGCGCGTCTTGCAGCGAGACATCGGAGGGTGTTGAAACCACAACGGCTGCCGTGAGCGGAACGGTTTGGATCAGCGAAAGGGCCACATCACCCGTTCCGGGGGGAAGATCAACGATCAGAAAATCGAGCTGGCCCCATTCGACTTGGCCCAGGAACTGCCGAATGATCGAGTGCAGCATCGGCCCGCGCCAGATCAGCGGCTTGTCTCCGGGATTGAGCAGACCGACAGAAATGGTTTTCAGCCCATGCACCGTGAGCGGCTCGATGCGGTTCTCGCCCAACACTCGCGGCTGCGCGCTGGTGCCCAGCATCAGCGGCACGTTAGGGCCATAAACATCAGCGTCAAGCAGCCCGACCTTATATCCAAGCTTCGCCAGAGCAAGCGCAAGATTCACCGCCAGCGTGGTCTTGCCCACCCCTCCCTTGCCGGATCCGACGGCAACAATCGCTTCAACTCCGGGCAGCGGCTGTGGCCCTGGCGGAGGCTGGCCGGGACGCTGCGGCATATGTGCGCTCAAGAGATCACCTCGAAGGAAGAATCCAAGATTTGATTATAAGAGGTAAGACTTCACTCGTGATTTCAAGTCACGTAAGGGCGGGTGCCCACAGCGCCACAACTCCTCATTTCCCGAACACACCGCCACGGGCCTTTTTCCAGTCTTCGTATCCATCGAGTTCATCCGGCCTAACGTTCGTCTGCGTAAGTAGCTCAGGCTGCCAAGTGGAAAATTGAGCTCGCGAAATTGGATGTGGCCAATACCGAAGCCATCCGGGTCATGTACAGTTCCCAAGGACAATGTAGATAAATCAACGTCCGTTGGACGTTCGAAAAAAGTATTCTTGTAAACGCGAATGTGAACAACTTTCGCATCTTGTGCCAAAATCTTAACTACCCTGTAGCGTTCTCGATCGCGTACTGAGTAAACGCCCCCGACTCTGCAATCGGGCATGATGACAGCAAATTGAACTGTCTCGCCCGTGTTCTTAGGCTTGAGGTAGTGGGCCGAGACAAGCAGGATCACCACGATCGTCCCAATAACCAGAGCATTCTTGATCAGCACAGATCTCTCTCGTTCACCGCGCATTACTCTGTCTTCTCTGCCGCTCGGCCTGCCTGATCTGCCGCCTTCTCCCCGCGTCCTCATAGCGCCGCTTCTCCTCGTCGGTCTCCGGAATCACCGGAGCAACCTTCAGGTGGCGACCGGCGGCATCCACGGCAACAAACGTCAGGTATGCAGAGCTGACCTGCCGGGTTTCGTCGGCAAGATAATTTTCGACCCAGACAGTAACACCAACTTCCATCGAAGTCGTAAACACACGATTCACCGAAGACCGCAGCACCACCAGATCGCCGACGTGAACCGGCGTCCAGAAATCGAGATGGTCAATCGAAGCGGTGACCACGTAATTGCGCGAGTGACGATGCGCGGCCAGCGCCCCAGCCATATCAATCCAATGCATGAGCCGACCGCCAAGCAGCGCGCCCAGGGGATTGGCATCATTGGGCAGGACGAATTCGTTCATCTCAGAAATGGACTCGCGCACGGGACGCGGCATTAGCGGATCGTGAGTTTCGTTCATGTTCACCGTCGATCAGTGAGTTATTTCAAAAGTCTTTAACCGCAGAGATCGCTGAGCACGCCGAGAATTCTCAAAGTTTCCGTCGCTCCAGGTACGACTGCAAGAAACATTCTGCCAGCTTCTGCACACACGCCTCGTTGTGGACTGTGCTCCAAATCCCAAGCGCGCGATCATACTCCAGCAAACCTTGACCGGCAGGCTGGTGCGCGGCTTCCATTACATACTGCAGGGAAATCGAAGTACTCGATTCGCGAGTGACGCCAAAGCGGACAGCATCACATGCGCGTTCTTTGGGAAGCCGAAAGCACGTATGCGCGTACCCCAGATTGCACCCTTCGAGTTCCTGAGTACTGGGCGAGTGCGCCTCATAGCCTGGGGCGTTGCATTTACCGCGCCACGCCGCTCCGAGCGGCAGCCGCATTGGATGCGGGAGCGCAATGTCATCGGCTCGTTCAGTTGGAGAAAAGAAGGGACTGGTCAAAGTGTTGTTCCTCGTGTCCAATGATTGTACTTATAGCAGGTAAAGAATATGAACTTTCGTTCGCGGAGAAGCTGTCGAGCGCTATGCCGCCGCTTCGGCTGTCGCTCAGGGCTCCTCGGCAACCCGGGCCGTGGTAAATACAGGCACGCCACGATCTCGCCGCAGCAGGCATGCCCGTTCGGCCGACTATAATTAACGTTTTCCCTCTTGAAACTCAATTGAGTGCTCGAAAACCCAGCGTCTCTTCTGCCTTTGTGAATTGGTGGCGCGAACAGCCTGACAATGCTGGCCTGTGGCTCCGTCTTGAACGGCTGGGCGGAATTGCGCGCGAGTTTGTTCATGATTCCCTTCCGGACCGACGCCGCGAGCGTTTCGGCGATGCCGACTACGACTGGGACTACCGCGTGGATACAACCAGCGCCAATGTTGGTTGGCACGCGCGGCTGATGGGCTTTTTTAGTTCTTCGTATCAGCCGATTGAGGCAGAAATTTTTCGCGAGATGATGAATACGCTGGCCATCGACTTCGGCCAATTCACATTCGTTGACATTGGATCAGGCAAAGGGCGGGCGTTATTGCTGGCTTCGGAATATCCATTTCGCCGGATCATTGGAGTTGAACTGTTGCCTGAGTTGAATCGCATTGCGCAGGAAAATATTCGGGCATTCTCCAAGGCCCGAGGCCACGAGATTCCGGCGGAATCGATTTCCGGAGATGCAACGGGTTTCGATTTTCCGGCTGAGCCGCTGGTGGTTTACTTTTTTCATCCCTTAACCGAGGCGGGCTTCCGTCAAGTTATGGCGAACCTAAAAGCTTCGTTGGCAGCGCAGCCTCGGCCAATCCATATCATTTACGCCAATCCGATATTCGAGTTGATCGTGGCCGCAGACAAGAGATTCAGGAAAGCCTGCGGAACGCACCAGTACGCGATTTACGAGACGCTCCCGAATGTTGGCTGAACGTCATGGCAGATTCCGCAAACGTAACTTGGCTTAGTACCCTTGTGTGCCTACGATCAGAGACTCTGTGTCGACTTGCAGCATCTAAATTGACAGAGTGCTGAAACGCGCCGCGTACAAGCCTGAAAGTGCAAATCCCGTTCAAATTATACTTGGCGACTGTGATGAGCCTGGTTTTGCTCGTCGCACCGGCACTTGCCCTGCCGAACATACACCAGCTCGCCCAGGCAGTTGACAACCACTACAACCACCTTCGTTCGTTGCAAGCTGACTTCACAGAGATTTACCAGGGCTCAGGAATTGCGCGGACCGAGTCCGGAACGCTGTGGCTGAAAAAACCCGGCAAGATGCGCTGGGAGTATCGTTCTCCTGAGGAGAAGCTGTTTATCGGCGATGGCAGCAATGCTTGGCTCTATTTGCCTGCGGAAAAACAGGTGCGGAAGTCGAATATGCGAAAGCTGGAAGACCTTCGATCTCCGCTTGCGTTTTTACTAGGCAAGACAAAGCTGGAAAAGGAGTTAGCTGGATTAGCCTTCGCGCCCGAAGTCCAGGCCTGGCAGGAAGGCGATTCGGTAATAAGAGGCGTACCGCGTGGACTGGAGGACCGGGTTCACGAGGTGTTGCTGGAAATCACGCCTCAGCACCAGATCGCCAGAATCATGATCCACGGTGTCGACGACAGTATCACGGAATATCGGCTTAGCGATCAAAAGGAAGATGTCGCACTTGCAGATAGCAAGTTTCACTTTTCGGCACCGCCCGGGAGTGAAACCATTGAGGACCAAACAGGCGAATAGTCGTTCATGGAAAGGCGGATTGGGACCGATGTTACCCTCGGTATCCCGGTGCCTAAGTAACGGCAAAAGCTGGAGTTTTAGGTGCTAGACTGATGGGGACAGCCTGGTATTTTGAGGATGAATGGCTGAATTTCTCGTAAAAATTGCCGACGAGCGCGGCCGGATGCAGCAGCAGGTTGAAACCGGCTACTCCGAGGCCGAAGTTCGCGAGCGCTTCTCTCAGCAGGGATACTTGGTCTACTGGGTCAAGCCGAAAACTCTGCTCGCGGGCGGCTTGGGGCGGAGCAAGAAGGTTCGGCCCTCAACTTTTCTGGTCTTTAATCAGCAGTTCCTTACGTTGCTGAAGGCGGGACTGCCAATTTTGGGCTCGCTGGACCTGCTCATCAAGCGCCAGAAAGACACCTACTTCCGGACGCTACTGCAGAACGTTCGTGAACGGGTGAAGGGCGGAGAGCTGCTTTCTGAGGCATTCGCCGCGCAGAATGTTTTCCCAAAAATTTACACAACCACGTTAATGGCGGGTGAGAAGTCTGGGAACATGGATGAAGTGCTCAACCGCTACATTGGATTTCAGCGTCTTGCGCTGACGTTCAAGAAAAAGCTGGTTGTATCGCTCGTGTATCCGACGCTGCTTGTAACGGTTGTGCTGTGCATGCTCGTGTTTCTGGTGACGTACGTCGTGCCACAGTTCGCCAAGCTTTATCAGGATCTGAATGCCCAATTGCCGGCGGTTACGCTGTTGATGCTCGAGATCGGGAACCATGCGCAACGATACGGACCGATAGCGGCAGTTGTGCTCGTGATCGTCATAATGCTGGTGTGGCGTTGGAAGGCCAGCGATCGCGGCGCCGAAACGATAGACCGCGCGCTGCTGGGTTTGCCACTGGTCGGCGACATCCTCCTGAAGCATCAAGTGGCCACGTTCTCGCGCATGCTTTCGACACTTCTCGCAGGTGGCATGCCGCTGGTACCGTGCCTGGAAACGGCCGGCGCCTCCATGAGCAGTCGCAAGATCCTGCTCGGCGTACAGGATGCGGTAGTACGAGTGCGCGAAGGTCAAACCCTGGCCAAGAGCCTGGAAGAACAAAAGATGTTTCCGGAGCTTTCGGTAGAAATGATCGAAGTCGGGGAATCAACAGGGGCGCTACCGAGCATGCTGAACTCGGTGGCCGAATTCTACGAAGAAGATGTGCAAACGGCTCTAGGCGCAGCCATGGCGCTGATCGAGCCGGTTATCCTGATTATCATGGCGGTAGTGGTCGGCGGCATACTGATTTCGCTCTATCTGCCGATATTCAGCTTGGGATCTACCATTCACTAGGGCGAATTTGGTGCACAGCCGATGGCAAGCATAGTAGAGAAAAAACCGGTCGCAACAAGCGGTGGCAACGGACAACCCGCGGCGACCGTTACCCGCAATAATGGTGATGAACTCGCTCGCGCGCAGGATATTGCCCGGCGATATCGCTGCGAGTTCGTGGACTTGCGCGACTTCCAGCTTCACCATGACCTGTTCACCAAAATTGATCCGCGGCTGATGTTCCGCTATAACTTCGTCCCGCTGGAAGAAACGCTCGAGGGCAAGCTGGCTATTGCCATCGCCGATCCCAGTCAGTTGATGATGATTGACGAGATCGGTTTGCTGCTGAACAAGAGGATCATCACCAAAGTTGCGACCCTTGGCCAGATCAGCGAAATTCTCAAAAAGACCGAGCAATCAAAGCGCGTGCTTGAAGATGCCAGTGAAGGCTTCGCGCTAAACGTTGTCACCGAAGAAGAGGGCGGCGACGAGAGCATCACGATCGACAAGCTGACCGCGCAAGGCGACATGAGCCCGATCATCCGGCTCGTGGATACCACGATCTTCACCGCGCTGCAGCGCAGGGCCAGCGATATTCACATTGAGACCCGCGATGATTCCGTGGTCATCAAGTTCCGCATCGATGGCGTGCTCACGCAGGCCATGAACCCGATTGCCAAAGAACACCATTCGACGATCATCTCGCGCATCAAAGTCAT
>QHZW01000044.1 GCA_003224815.1 Acidobacteriota bacterium
TGGCCGCGACGAAAAACCCTCACAGACTCGCCTGACCGCGGTGCAATACATCATTCTTGGAATTTTTCTTCTGCTCGCGTACGGATTGTGGAAGCTGCAGGTTTCAGAGAGCAGCCTGTACGCCAGCCTCGCGGAACAGAACCGAATCCGCAATGTACCTATCCTTGCGCCCCGCGGAAAGATTATTGACCGTAACGGGCGCACCATCGTGGACAACTACCGTTCGGTAACCGCGTTATTGCTGCGCGATTCGTCGCGCGACCTAAGCGCCGATGCCGATCTGATGGCCTCGGGCCTGCACATGGATGCGAAAGAAGTGAAAGACAAAATTCACCACTTCGCGTACATGCCGCAGTACCAGCCAATTTATCTCAAAGAAGACATTACGCCCGATGAAGAGGCTTTCATTGAGGCGCACAAGACTGAGCTGCCCGAGCTCGACACCATCATGGCTTATCGGCGCCTTTATCCGCGAAAAGGGTTCATGGCGCACTTGATCGGATACGTGGGCGAGGTCAGTGAAGACATGCTGAATCAGCCGCAATTTGAGCTCTTCAACCCTGGGGATGTTGTCGGCAAATCGGGTGTCGAGCTCGAATACAACCAGCTGTTGATGGGAAAGAATGGGTCACGGCAAGAACTGGTTAATAGTCATGGCCAAGTAGTGAAGCCTCTCGATGAGAAGCCTGCTGAGCCGGGCAAGCCGCTAAAACTCTCAATTGACGTGGATCTGCAGATTGCGGCTGAACAGGCCATTGGCGATAAGAACGGAGCGCTCGTGGCGATGGACCCGCATACCGGCGAAATTCTTGCCATGGTGAGCCGTCCGACTTTTGATCCCAATGATTTTGCTGTGCGCATTACGCGCGGCGACTGGAACAAACTGGTCAACGATCCCGACAAGCCATTGCTGAACAAGGCCATCCAGGCGCAGTTGGCTCCCGGGTCAACGTTCAAAATCATTATGTCCGTGGCGGGGTGGCAGGAAGGGATTGCGCAAACCCTGAATGTCCATTGCAACGGCGGCGCTGACTTCTACGGACGTCGTTTTGGCTGCTGGGTGAAGGGTGGACACGGTGAGGTTGACCTTACCAAAGCCATCTATCAGTCTTGTGATGTTTTCTTCTACACCCTGGCGAACAAGCTGGGCATAGGCCGGATAGCGCAGTACGCAACCACGTTTGGTCTCGGGCAGAAGACGGGTATCGATTTGCCGCAAGAAGTTTCGGGCGTGATGCCATCGGAAGAATGGAAGCTGCGCAATTTCCGCCAGAAGTGGTTCGCGGGCGAAACCATCTCGGTCGGCATCGGACAGGGTGCGGTCGCGGTCACCCCGGTTCAGTTGTTACGCGCGATTTCAGCAATCTCGATGGATGGGCGAATGGTCGTTCCGCATGTCGCCGATCCAGCGGGTCTTCCCGGGAACTATCTGGAAGTGAACCACTATAACGACGTCAAAAGCGTGCCGGTGGAGGTCAACGGCTGGAACCTAGTCACCGATGCGATGAGCCGCGTGCTGCTGCCTGAGGGAACGGCTCCTTCGGCCCATATTCAGGGCATGGACATCGCTGGCAAAACGGGATCGGCGCAAGTGGTTTCATTGGCAACCCGAGCCAAGCACCAGAACAATGCTGACCTGGCGCAGAATGGCTGGTTCGTAGGATTCACACCCCGGCGTAATCCCGACATCATTGTTTGCGCGTTATTCCAGGGCGGCGAACACGGCAGGCTGGCGGCACGAGTGGCGACGCAGGTAATCAAAGCCTACGTAGATAAGCAGCGGCGGCAGCCAACGAACGTCGTCGAGAAGCCGGTGAACGATGGCAAAGCGGAAATTGGCGCTTTGTGGAGTTCTCCCGATGCGTACGGCGACAGTGAAAAGCTGCATGCTGGAAGAGTGGTAGTGAATTTGCCGAAGAAGCAGCTGCCATTGGCTGTGGCTGCACCGGGAATGCGGTGATTGGTTTTCATAGTTATCGAGCTTCGCTCGACCGAACCGGCGAGGGCGGCTGTCCCCACAAGTTTTTCAAGAGGCAAGAGGGTTCAAGCTCTAGTAGCTAACAGCTAAGAGTTGTTTTTATGTCTCGCTATATTTCATACCGCGATTTTGATTGGACGCTGTTGGCATTCGTGCTCATCATCTGCACGCTCGGCGTGATTGAAATCCACAGCGCAACCGAGCACAGCAAGTTCGCGGGGGTGCACATAAAACAGGTGTACTGGATCCTTGGCGGGCTGGCCGGCATGTTCATCCTAAGTCTTTTGAACTATCACGTGCTGTTGGAACGCGTGCATTGGCTTTACATCGCGGCGTTGACATCGCTGATGACGGTCCTGGTCTTTGGTCAAAAGTACCTGGGTGCACGCCGCTGGATCAAGCTGCCAGGCGGCATTCACTTCCAACCCTCGGAATGGGTGAAGCTGATTCTTATTTTGGCGGTTGCTAAATACTTTGCCGACCATCAGGAGCGCGAGCTCTCCTGGTCCGACTTCGCCAAAGCCGGAGCCATCGTCGGTCGTTCTGCTAGCGGGATTGAGCTTTCCCATCGCCTGGCACCACATGAAGGATTACCAGAAGCAGCGCCTGGTCAGTTTCCGCGATCCCGATGCGGATCCCAAGGGATCCGGATATCACGTTGCTCAGTCGCTGATCGCGGTCGGCTCTGGAGGGATCTTTGGCAGCAGCTCAGGTTCGCAGACTCATTTGGCCTTCTTGCCTGAACCGCACACGGATTTCATCTTTGCTGCCTTCTCCGAAGAACATGGTTTTGTAGGTGCACTGGGAGTGTTGCTGTTATACTTCATAGTGCTGATGCGATTGACGCAGAACGCGCAAACAGCGCCCGACCGCGCTGGCACGTTTCTGGTGATGGGTGTAGTAGCAGTTTTGACCTTCCACATCCTGGTCAACGTAGGCATGGTGCTCGGTTTTATGCCGGTCACCGGAATACCCTTACCCTTAATGAGTTACGGGGGTTCATCAGTCCTGTTTATGTTTCTAGCGCTTGGGATGGTGATGAACGTCCGGATGCGCCGCTTTGTGAACTGAAGCCAATGGGTAAGTGCAATATCGCGGAATTTCTTTTCCGCGCACTTGGTAGATACAAGTTTGTTCGGCAGAACAAGCAGAACAAAATGTTTTGCCAAAAAGACAACATTACGATCGCCCTCGCGTGAAGAGGGCAACCGCCGGCAGGAATGAACAGCCGGGCAGAATTGAAAGCAAAGGGCTCCGGGCAGGTAACGGCCCCCTCAGAGAAGCTGAGAGAGCGGTCACAACCCCAGAGTTGAGCGATCAGTGGAAAATATCTTTGACGTTTTTCTACCGCCAAACGCGCCCAGGACGGGAGTCCTGAGCACGGGACCTGCTTTGCCGTCAGCATCGGCCAAAGATCGGGTTATCGCGCACTTCCATTCTTCCCGCAACTGTCCAATCCTCATCCGGTGAACCCTGGCCATGCGCCAGATCCGGAGTTTGCATGACAAAAGAATTGTTTGTGTCTTCCACGCCGCATGAAACCAAAGTCGGCATGGTGGAAGATGATCAGTTAGCTGAAGTTTATCTAGAGCGTGAAAACGAATACACCTTAGCCGGATCCATCTACAAAGGACGCGTTACGCGCGTTCTGCCCGGCATGCAGTCCGCGTTTGTGGACATTGGTCTTGAACGTGACGCCTTTCTGTACGTCTCCGATTTCATGGAACTCGAAAATCAGGATGACGAACTCGATGACGTCGCCATCCCTGTGCAGGAATACAAGGCTGCCGAGCAGTCACCGGAATCAGCGTCGGCGGAATCGGCAGCTGACACTGGATCCGGGAGCGAACCGCCGGTCGAAGCGCGCCGCAACGGCTCACCTGAACAAAGGGAAAGTCGAGGTGGGTGGCGTGGACGACGTCGCCGTCGTGGCCAGCGCGATGGGGGCAACGGTGTTGAGCAGCGCCAATCGCGCCTTTCCGAAGCTGCTCCTCGACCTGAGCGCGAACAGGTACGCGAGAGTTATGGGCCGCCTGCCGGATATGAGCCGATCATTCTGCCGGGCGAGTCGATCTCGAAGTATTCGCGCCGAGCACAACCGGTGCAGATGATCAAAGAAAGCGAGCAGCTAGGAGCAACTCCCGTCATCGCGGCGGTTTTTCCGGAGGATGAGCCCATCTTTGCCCAGCCCGGACACGAAACCGAAGAGACGCAGGATTTTCCGCCTGCAATCGAAGATGCCGAGTCTCAGCATCCGGAACATGCGGTTGAAGAGCAGTCGGCGCGCGACTTCGGTTCAGAAGGGGGGGAGCGCGAGCAGAAACGATTACACCAGATGAACGTGGCGGAAGTATTCGGCGGCGAAGAAACGGAAGAAGATGAGGGCGGGAAAAGCCAGTCCTTCGAGCGTGAGACAATCCGTTCCGCATCCGAGGCTACAGATAGCCCTTCGGTTCAGCAGGGCACCACTGGGACACTGGAACACGAGGAGATCGACGAAGAGGAGGCCGATCTCGCGTCTTATGTAGAAGAACTTGAAGAAGACGCGGCATTCGACGAGATGGAAGAAGAAACCACGGCAGCCTCGGACTTTGCAGAACCTGCCGCACGAGAAATCGCAGCCTCGGCTGAAGGCGGTCAGAACGCAGTTCCTTTCTCAGCTGAGCCGGTTTCAGAGGAGTCGGCACAAGTCGCCGAGTCCGAGGAAGTGGACGACGTTGCCGAGGAAGAGGCTGAACTTGAAGAAGCACAGGCCGAAGCCGAAGCTTTGTTGGCGGCGGAGGGCATCGAGGGTGGAACGGTTGACGCGCGTGCTGAAGTCCGGGCGCCTGCTGCGACATCAGCTTACACGCAACGCGCTCCGCGTCCCGGCTCTGACCGTGATCGCGACCGTCGTGGCGGAGCGCGGAGATTCGTTCGCGGACGCCGTTTTCGGCGCCAGCAGCCGCAAAATCTGCCGCAGATTACTGACCTTTTAAAAGAAGGACAGGAGATCCTGGTTCAGATTGCGAAAGAGCCGATCGGCAAAAAGGGCGCACGTATCACCAGCCATATCGCTCTGCCTGGGCGCTTTCTCGTGTACATGCCGACGGTGAACCACACCGGGGTTTCGCGAAAAATCGCCTCGGAAGAAGAGCGGCAGCGGCTGAAGCGAATCATTATGAGCGAGCGCGAAAATGGCCACGGCGGTTTTATCGTTCGCACGGCGGCGCAGGGCGCTGACGAGCAGGAACTCCGTGCCGACATCCGCTTTCTGAAAGGCTTGTGGAACGAAATCCGCACGCGGGCCGAAAACAGCAAGCCTCCGGCGCTGATCTATCACGATCTCAACGTGGTCGAGCGCATTCTGCGCGATCAGGTCACGTCAGACTTCTCGGCGATTTGGGTGGACACCGAGCAGGAATACGAACGCATTCTGCGCTTTGCGAACCGCTTCCAGCCGGCGCTGATTCGCCGTGTGAAACTCTACACAAAAGAAGCTCCACTATTTGAGCAGTTCGGACTCAAAGACGAACTCGACAAGGCGCTCAAATCGAAGGTCTGGCTGAAGAGCGGCGGCTACATCGTCATCAACCAGACGGAGGCGCTGGTCGCAATCGACGTGAACACCGGCAAGTACGTCGGCAAAACGGCCCGCCTGGAAGACACCATCGTCAAAACCAACGTAGATGCAATCAAGGAGATCGTGCGGCAGATTCGTTTGCGTGATCTCGGCGGAATCATTGTTATTGATTTCATCGACATGGACGAGCGCCGCAATAGGCAGAAGGTCATGCAGGCGCTTGAAGAGGCGCTCCGTAACGACCGCGCGCCTTCAAAGGTCCTGCAGTTCAATGACTTTGGGCTGGTGGCAATCACCCGAAAACGGGTGAAGCAATCGCTGGAGCGCACGATCGGATCTCCTTGCCCTTATTGCGAAGCCACAGGGTTCGTTAAGAATGTGAACACGGTCTGCAACGAAATCTACGTCGAGATGCGAAAGATGGCGAAACACCTTGAGCACTCCGACGTGATGTTGCGCGTGAATCCGGAAGTGGCGAAGGGTCTGAAAACGAACAACGGCCGTTGGCTCAATGAATTGGAAGAGCTGACCAAGAAGACGATCATCGTAAAAAGCGATCCGGCGCTGCACCAGGAGCAGTTCGACATCAACTGAGCAGCGCTGTATCAACGTTCACCGAAAACATTGAAACGGGCGCTTAGCGCCCGTTTTTTGCTGCTTCGGATAGCGGGGCAGTTGACTAAGTCACACGTGGGTGTCACACTACTAGTGTGAATATAATACGCACACACGTCCTGTTGCCAGAAGACCTGGTTCGAGAGATTGACGCCCTCGTCGGTCCTCGCGGTCGGAGCGCTTTTTTGGTGGAAACCGCCCGTGACGCTGTCCGCCGCAAGAAGTTGCTGGATTTTCTGAGCACCGACGAACCAGCCTGGAAAGACAGCAATCATCCCGAATTGGCCGAAGGTGCAGTCAATTGGGTGAGGAAATTGCGAGCCGAGAGCGAGCGCGCAACACGAAAACGCACAGCTAAGGGTTAACCTGAACAATGAACCTCTTGCTTGACACTTCGGTCTTGATTGACACACTATGTCTGCGGCGCGGACGAAAAGAACTTCTCGCCGAGTTGGTCCGGCAAGGACATCGCCTCATGACTACCTCCATCAACGTCGCCGAGGTTTACTCGGAGATGCGCCCGGAGGAGGAACGAAGCACGATCACATTTCTTGAATCCTTGGAATGCTTTTCGCTCGACGCGGGTTCGGGGGAGCACGCAGGATGACTTAAAAACCTTTGGCCCAAAAAAGGCAAAACAATCGCTCTGCCGGACGTCATCGTAGCCGCAATTGCCATCGAGCAAGCCTGTACTCTTGTCACAGATAATCGCAAGGATTTCCCAATGCCGGAACTCAACTTGTACCGGTTGCCGTGACGGGCCGACGCCCTCTTCCCTCCCGTGTTTTAATGAACCTAGAGGCAACTCGTTCGCCAGTCGTGCCCATACCGGTTGCCTCGCAGGTTTTGAGACGAGGAACTCACTAGTTGCATCTAAGACAACAGGCGCTTCGGGTCGATGGACTGAAGAAAGTCTTTCGCTCAGGCGCCGCAGAACTGGTGCTCTTTGAAAACCTGTCGTTTGAGGTGGCGCACGGAGAAATGCTGGCGATTGTGGGCCAGTCGGGCGCGGGAAAGAGTACGCTGTTGCACATCGCCGGCGCACTCGACCGCCCTACGAAAGGTGAGGTTTGCTTCAAGAACCTGCGATTGAACTCGCTTTCGGAGAATGCGGCTGCCGATTTTCGTAACCGCGAGATCGGATTCGTCTGGCAGTTTCACTATCTGCTGCCAGAATTTACGGCACTGGAGAACGTCGCCATGCCACTACTGATGCGAGGCGTAGCGAAACCCGGCGCTGAACGGGAAGCGCTGGACTGGCTCAAACAGGTTGGGCTTCACGATCGTGTCCACCATCGTGCGGGCGAACTTTCCGGTGGCGAGCAGCAGCGAGCGGCCTTGGCGAGGGCGTTGATTACAAAGCCCAAACTTCTGCTGGCGGACGAGCCAACTGGCGATCTTGACAACCGTACCGCTGAGTCCGTATTTGAATTGATAGCGCGATTGCATACCGAACATCAGCTGTCCTCTGTGATCGCCACGCATAATCATACCTTCGCGCGTAGATGTCATCGCGTGATCCGGCTTGAGGGTGGACGGGTCACAGAAGTACCGTTAGAAACACTGGCCGGCTAGACGGGTTTTAGAATGGTGGTATCGAGGTAAGCACGGCAACAACATGTTGGTAATCGCGGAAGGAATTGCGATAATCGAGTGTTGGTTCCCTTAGTAATCAGGGGAATGTAGCGAAAGCGAGGATGACTCTCGATAATGAAGAAGCAACATCGGGAGCCGAGGAGCAATATTAACCAGGGTCAGGTTTCTGGGGCGCAGGGCGGTGAGCCTTCCGTCCTCGGAGGAGCTCGGGGGCTTTATGTTTGAGCGTTATACGGAAAAGGCACGGCGCGTCATCTTTTTTGCGCGGTACGAAGCCAGCCAGTTCGGTTCTCCCTACATTGAGACTGAACACTTGCTGTTGGGACTCCTTCGCGAAGATAAGGCCCTGACTAATCGCTTCCTCCGTTCGCATGCTTCAGTTGAGTCAATCCGCAAGCAGATCGAAGGACATACCACGATCCGTGAGAAGGTCTCGACTTCTGTCGATCTTCCGTTGAGCAACGAATGCAAGCGCGTGCTTGCTTATGCGGCTGAAGAAGCTGAGCGGCTTTCACACAAGCACATCGGAACCGAGCACTTGCTCTTGGGTTTACTAAGAGAAGAAAAATGCTTTGCCGCGGAGATTCTGCACGAGCGCGGATTACGTCTTTCGACCATCCGTGAGGAGCTGGCGCGCAGCAGTCAGGAAAAAGCGCAACCCCAGCGGCAGCGCGAGTCATCGCTGCTCAGCGAGTTTTCGCGCGATCTGACGCAGAACGCGATGGACAGCCAGCTTGATCCGCTGGTTGGGCGCGAAAATGAACTTGAGCGCGTGGTACAGATTTTATGCCGCCGCACCAAAAATAATCCGGTGCTGATCGGCGAACCGGGCGTTGGCAAAACTGCGATCGTTGAAGGACTCGCGCAACGAATTGCTGACGGCGAAGTTCCTTCTTTCCTGGCAGACAAAAGAATTCTTGCCCTCGACCTTTCTCTGATCGTCGCCGGCACAAAATATCGTGGGCAGTTCGAAGAGCGCTTGAAGACCATCATGAAGGAATTGATGGAGTCGCAGAACTGCATCATCTTCATTGATGAGCTACACACATTGGTTGGCGCAGGTTCCGCTGAAGGTTCTCTCGATGCAGCGAACATTCTGAAGCCGGCGCTTTCACGCGGCGAGATTCAGTGCATTGGCGCGACCACTCCGGGCGAGTATCGCAAATCAATCGAAAAAGATCGCTCACTGGAACGGCGTTTCCAGGCAGTGAAAGTTCCGCCTCCGAACGAAGCTGACGCAACCAAGATCATCTTCGGGATCAAGGACCGCTACGAAAAGTTCCACGCGGTCACTTACACCGACGATGCCATCAATTTCGCGGTCTCGCATTCAAACCGTTACATTCCAGACCGTTTCCTTCCAGACAAGGCGATCGATCTGGTTGACGAAGCTGGCGCGCGCGTAAAGCTGCGCCAGACTTCGCTGCCTGAAGAAATCACCGAAGTTCAGAAGCGGTTGAAGTTCATCGTGCACAGAATGGAAAATGCGGTCGCGAACCACGAGTTCGAGAAGGCACGTTTCTATTCCGACGAAGAGCGCAAAGAACGCGAGAACCTGCGCATACTGCGCGAGAAATACCATCTTGATGAATCGGCGACGGGCGTCGTT
This sequence comes from Acidobacteriota bacterium, assembly GCA_003224815.1. GTDB lineage: Bacteria > Acidobacteriota > Terriglobia > Terriglobales > Acidobacteriaceae > Gp1-AA145. The sequence continues at coordinate 9,361 of QHZW01000044.1, forward strand.
AATCGCGAAGACATTGAAGATGTCGTATCACGCTGGACCGGCGTTCCGGTTGCTTCGATCAAGGAAGAAGAATCGCAGAAGCTGCTGCGCATTGAAGAAGAATTGCACAGGCGCGTGATTTCGCAAGATAAATCGATCAGCGCACTGGCGCGTGCCATTCGCCGCAGCCGCGCTGGGCTTAAGAACCCGAACCGGCCCATCGGCTCGTTTCTGTTCCTCGGACCCACAGGAGTCGGCAAGACCGAAGTTGCGCGCACCCTGGCGCAGTTCATGTTCGGAACGGAAAAATCACTGATCCGGTTCGACATGTCCGAGTTCATGGAAAAGCACTCGGTCTCGAAGTTGATCGGCTCGCCTCCGGGATACGTCGGCTACGAAGAGGGTGGCCAGCTCACGGAGCGGGTGAAGCGGGCTCCATATTCTGTTGTTCTGCTCGATGAAATCGAGAAGGCCCACCCCGACGTGTTCAACATCCTTTTACAGGTGTTTGAAGACGGCCAGTTGACCGACGGCCTCGGCAACAC
>QHZW01000045.1 GCA_003224815.1 Acidobacteriota bacterium
CTGGAACAGCGGCACAGGCGTATCGCCGACAGTTCCTGCCGCCTTGTGCGCAATCTGGTCGAAGTCCTGGCGCGCCCAACCGACGCTGGAAATCTCGATTTCAGCATCTTCTGAAATCCAGAATGACGTCGGCACCGTGTTCAATCCATACGCATTCGACACCGGAAACGTCTTTGTACTATCAAGCAGCACCGGAAATGTGACCCCGAATTTGCGCATGAATTCAGCCGTATCGCGCTGCTCGTTTTGGGAGATGCCGATAACCGCAAGTTTTTTTCCACCGTGGGCCTTATAAATACGTTCGAAATAGGGCAGCGCGTACTGGCACACGGGGCATGAAATCTTAAAGAAGATCGCCAGTACCGGACCACGTCGCAACGCGTCTGGCAACGAGAATTTCGAGCCATCCATCGCGTTCAGCTCAAATTGTGGTGCTTTCGTTCCTGCTGTGAGTGCCGGCATTCGTCTGCTTCCTCCAAATAAAGTGCGGAGCCAAGGTGACATCTGAACCACCCAATTAGATGATTTCAGCACGCCGCAGGATTTTTCGCGCGAGGCCGGTTAGCGGAATATCGGAAACTCGTGCCATGTTCACCCATGTGCCTGAGTCGCGATCGCTTCGCGCTGAGCGCGTCCGAGGGCCAACGACATGCACCTTGTAGTTCGTCGTGGTAATGGAATGACTCAAAGAAAATATTATCGGCTTGACGTTATTCTTTCTAAGCTGTGTCTCCGGCAATTCCCACATGTTCGGCATCAGACCGTGATCTGCTGCGCGCCGGACCAGAAGCACAGATTTCCCGCGGCGCACCAGCAGGTACGCAATCTCGCGCCTATGTTGCCGGGGTTTGCGCCCGTGAACTTTGCCTCTTCCGCGTGTTCGACAAAATTTTCTGATCGGACAATCACTACAGCGAGGATTAGCGGGAATGCATACAGTCGCACCCAGTTCCATCATTGCCTGATTGAAGTCACCAGGCCTCTCGAGATCAAGCAGTTCCTGGGATGTTGACCATCTTTGCTCGCCTGCGAGTTGGCGGCAATGCAGTCGCGCGAGCACCCGCTCCACATTGCCATCCACCACCGCAACTGGCTCGTCGAATGCGATGCTTGCAATTGCCGCAGCGGTGTAGCGGCCAATACCAGCAAGTTTTCGGAGTGCATCGGCCGAGGAAGGCATCGCGCCTTTATGATCACGTACTACCACCTTGGCTGCACTTCGCAAATTGCGTGCGCGGCGGTAATATCCTAGTCCGCTCCATGCCGCCAACACCGCCGATTCTCTTGATCGGGCCAGCACACGAATCGTGGGAAACCGCTCCAAAAACTGCCGATAGCGATCTATGACGACCGCCACCCGTGTCTGCTGAAGCATGACCTCCGAGATCCATATGCGATAAGGATCTCGCGTGTGCCGCCACGGAAGGTCTCGGGCGTTCTCGTTATACCAGGAGAGCAATGCTTGACGCAGTTCCTGGCGTTTCTTGTTGGAGAAGGCCATTTGGTGATCGGATTGTAAATACGGGTAAGCAGTAATCAAACACGATTTCTTCAGCAGTTCTGATTTTCAAGTCGGCTCAGGGACAAAGCGCCAAAGACCCAGAGGTACACAAAGGGAATTTCGCCCAATTATCTTCGACGCTTATGCCCTTTGTGGTTATCCGATGATCATTCCTGATTGACCCTGCATCTCTACCGCGAAATAATGCAACAAACGAATCGAGATCTCAGGAGTCCAATACATGACTGATTTCAACCAGGCGGGCGCGCGCATGAACAAAGCCGTCGGCGAGACCACGGAACGTCTCGAGAAGGAGGCCGCCGAGTTCATCAAATACTTGAACGATGAAGTCGTGCCAGCTGTGCGGCAGCACTCGACAAAAGCATTGCGCACCGCTGCCGAAAAATTGACCGAGCTCGCCAACTACATGGAGAAGCACTCCACTATCGCGAAATGAAGACCGCGATCTTCACGTTCCTATTGATTGCTTTGCTGACCGGCTGCTCTCACAAGCCAGTCACGGTAGCTGTACCTGAGGCGCCGGCTCCGACGGGGGAACAACAGCCATCAACCGAATCAGCTAACACCAAGCCCCAAGACAATGCTCCCGTATCCGCGCTACCCCCCAATGCCAGGCCGCTTTGGTCTGAAACCGGCATTGCCAGCTGGTATGGTGCGCCATATCACAATCGACGGGCATCGAATGGCGAGGTTTACGACATGCATGCAATGACTGCAGCCCACCGCACTTTACCGCTGGGCTCGGTCGTTCGAATAACAGACCTGAAAACCGGATCGTCTGCCGTCGTACGCATCACCGATCGCGGCCCGTTCATCGAAGGTCGCATTATTGATTTGTCGCGCTCGGCCGCCGAGAGAATCGGCATCATTCAGCGCGGCACAGCCGAGGTCAGACTCGACGTTATGCAGACGCCAACATCGACGGCGACTGCAGGAAGATGGGCGGTCCAGATAGGCGCCTTTGAACGCGAGAAGGCTGCGCGAGAACTGGCCAAGCACTTGTCCCGGAAATATCAGACCGCCAACGTTCTTACCTTCAACGGCCCGGTCGGCGACTGGTGGGTGCGCATCCGCGTGAAAGGCGATCTCCGCGCCCGCGCTGAAGAAGTGCTACACGACACTAAGACGAGTGAAGGTTCGATATTCTTGGTGAGGCTGGACTAAGACGGCCAGGATTCTCATGGACAACTGTCTTTTCTGCAAAATCGTGCGCGGTGAAATTCCTTCGAAAAAGGTTTATGAGGACGAGCACACGTTCGTTTTCGAGGACATTGATCCGAAAGCTCCCACGCATGTCCTGATTGTTCCGAAGAAGCACATCGAAGGTCTGAACAAAGCCACGAGCGAAGATGCTGAAATTATCGGCCGTTGCCATCTCACCGCAGCCAAAATTGCACGCGAACGCCAAATTGAAGACGGTTATCGAACGGTCTTGAATGTGGGGCCGAAGTCAGGTCAATCCGTATTCCACCTGCACGTCCATCTTCTTGGCGGGCGCGACCTGCGCTGGCCTCCGGGGTAGAATAGGAAGACGCTGGAGCAGCAAATGCTCGAAATTCCACAGCCGCAAAATCGCAAACGCAATCTGGCCCTGCTCGCATCTTTCCTGGTTCACTGCGCAATCGTGCTCTTTCTGATCACTCGGCAACCTATGTTCGTGCGCACATCGGCCGTCGCTTGGGGACAACATGGCCGCTCTCAGGAACTGACCTACACGCCCAGCCCTGAAAACCATCCTCTACTGAAAAAGGAACCCATTCACCTCAACAAGCGCAAGCCCGCACAGTTGCCCACGCCTACGCCGGCTGAACTTCCTCGAGCGGGCTCGTCGATGGGATCGCTAGCGCTCGGTCCGGGTTCCGGCATCGAGGCCAGGCCTGCAATACCCTTGGTCTTTCCTGATCCCGCAGTTTATCCGTGGCAATTGAAGGACGTGCAGGGTGACGTAATCGTTGAAGTGACGATCGATGAGCAAGGAAACGTGACTGCGATGAAAATTCTGCAGTCACTTAAAGAAGATATCGATGAGAAAGTATTAGCTACGCTGCGCGGTTGGCGCTTCCGGCCCGCAAGTATGGATGGCGTGGCAATCAGCTCGCGCCAGGATGTTCACTTCCATTTCCCCGGCTAAGCCAACCATCCCTGAAGACCGCGTTTACTGTACGGTTTCGTCTTCCGCGGCACCGTGCCGCCTAAGCAACTGCGGCAGGTTTTGCGAGAACGCCGAACGCGGCAACACCATGTCGCAACCGACTTCGTGGGCTTTCTGCTTCAGATCGCCCTGCACGTGCGAGAGGAACCCAATAACCGAGGTCTTCTTCAGCTTGCTCTTCAGCTTGGGGATCAGTGAGAGCGGCTTCACGCTATTGCTGTTCAGGTCCACGATGATGAGCGAAGGCTTCTCTTCACCGTTCTGCTTCATGCGCTCGCTCAGATCGCTCTCTGATTTCACAAACTCAACTTTGACGTTCAGCTTGCGCGCAGTTTCTTGAATTTTCGCCTGGAAGAACAGGTCATCCACAAAGCTGAATATGCGAGAGGTGGCGTCCTCACGCATCGGCAGTGGATCCGGTTCGGGCTGCGGGTAGTTCGGCGAAAAACCTGGCCGTTGGCGGCCGGGGCGTGAACCGTTATTGCCCCCGCCCATTGCCGCTCGGTAGCTATGGTCCATTGGCGCAGTGTAGATACCGCCGCCATGTTGTTGATCGCGTCCGGGGCGTCCGCCACCGGGGTTGCTTCCACGCGGACGTCGTCCCCGCCGCCGCCTGTTTCTCCCTCCTCCACCGGAGGGGCGTCCTTGTCCTGCATTCATATTGTTTTTGTATTCCTATTCAGTCCGCTTGCAGCGAACCCGTTTCGTTGACTCTGAACTTGCCGCTTCGCGGTGCCCAAACCATGCACGAATGCACGAGGCACGCATAAAATACTTTAGCGGCTGGAACTCTTTGTAATTGATCTATGTCCGTTATGCGCCTGGCAAAAGTAATGGCAGGCACCCGAACAGAGGCCGGTCGACGATTGCCGCAAGAATAGCGTTAGCTACACCTTCTCAAACTGAGCCGGGAACTACGGCAAAACCTGGTACATGGCCATCATTCCGGCCTCCATGTGGTCGCTTACATGGCAGTGATACATCCAGGTACCGACATCATCAGGCACCATATCTGCGGTGATCATCTGAGCCGGAGAGAGAAAAAGTACGTCGGTGCGTGACCCGTTCACGGTCACTACGTTTCCATGCCAATGCGGAGTGTGGAGGTTGAAGCCGTTGCCCAGGCTGATCAGATACCAGCGGACGTGATCGCCTTTGTGCATAGTCATCATCGGCATGTTGCCGAACAGATAGCCGTTGATGGTGGCGCGAATGTTCGCAGAAACGAACCCGCTACCGACAATCGAGAAATTTCCGTCGGCATCGCTGGGGCTGCTGTCCAGCTTCTTAACCGTCTTCGGCTCGGTGGTGTGGGCTTCAATGTTGTGGTCCAGATACCAGCTGTTGTTCTCGTCGATGATGAAGAGCGAGGTCACGAACTCGCGGTCAACATCTTTGGGCGTTCCGTCGGGACGTGCCATGCCTTTCTTGGTGATGATGATTGAGCCGATCAATCCGGCATTGGTGTCGTGTCCCTCGAAGTTGTGGGAATGGTAGAGCCATACAATCGAACTGGGATCGTTAGGGCCGGGTCCGGAGCGTTCAGGCACCTGCCACGTATACGTGTGAGTTCCTCCGGCAGCTACGATTCCGTTATGACTCGGATCATTGGCGCCGTCGTTGTAGTAAGAGCCTTCGGAAGACTTCTCGTAAAAGACGCCGTGAGGGTGCATGCTGTAGCTCTTCGTCCCATTGTTCTTGAAGAAGATCTGGATGGTATCTCCCACCTCGGCATGCATCGCCGGGCCGAGCAGACCAAGATGCTCCCACTCAGGCGTTCTTTTCTTCAGAGTAGAAAAAGTGTCGTCGGTGTATTCGCGATAGATCGCCTTGCGATAAACGCGGCCGATCTGGTGCTTGTCCGATTCGAAGTACATCTTCGAATTCTTATCAAAGGGCATCCCCATCATCTTGTCCATGCCCATAGGGGTATAGTCCCAATCAATTTCATCTACGGCGATGTAATAGGTGCGGGTTTTTCCTTCCGCAGCTGCGAAGGAAGCACAACAAGCGATCAGCAAAAGGACACACGACGGCACCAATACTGCACGATATTGTTTTTTCATTAGACGAAGCTCCCGCGAAGGAATGTAGGTGGCAAGCAGTGTACATCGTCGGCCTGCAAACTCAAGCACTGTGTACGATCGATTGAATCCCAATACTGCCGGGCCACGCATTTCCGTGGCCATGATGCAGTGCGTCCGCGAACGACTTTTCAACACATGTGTGCATAATCCTGTGCGAAACAACGTAAGTACCTGGATAAGTGTTTTGGCGAGAACTGTTTGTACAACTTGCACACGCGGGAGTGCGATATCCTTTTTGCGCTTTTGATCTGCGAAACGGCACATGGCAAGGAGCACGGATAAAATTCGCCTGGACAGATTGTTAGTCGAACGCGGGCTGGTCTCCTCACGTGAGCGGGCGCAGGCTCTCATTCTTGCGGGCAAAGTGCTGGTGGATGGACAAAAGCTAGAGAAGTCTGGGACCGCCATAGATTCGGCATCGGAGATCAGGTTTCTCGGAGAAGACCTGAAATATGTCAGCCGGGGAGGCCTGAAACTCGAGCGCGCCCTTCAACAGTGGAATGTCGATGTAATCGGAAAAATCTGTCTCGATGTCGGAGCTTCAACCGGCGGTTTCACGGACTGCCTGCTGCAACACGGCGCTGCGCGCGTGATTGCCGTGGACACCGGTCACGGGCAAATCGCATTTCAGTTGCGTCAGGATCCGCGCGTTCGCCTTCTGGAGAAAACCAACGCGCGCTATCTCGCCCGTGAGCAAATTGGAGGGGTCGTCGATTTGATCGCGATGGACGTCTCCTTTATCTCGGCGACGCTAGTTCTTCCCCCCGTCATCGCGGCAGCATTTCCTGAGGACGCTCGGCGCCGGGGCCGCGAAGCGATCGTTCTGGTTAAGCCTCAATTCGAAGCTGGGCGCGAGAATGTGGGCAAAGGCGGGATCGTCAAAGATCCAAAGGTGCAACTCCAAACCGTCGAAAAGGTGCGGCGATGCATCTCGGATCTGGGGGCGGTGGCAACTGACGTGATCGATTCACCGATCCTCGGAGCTGAAGGCAATCGCGAGTTTCTGCTTCGGGCGCAATTCTGAATCCTCGAGAAGTCTCAATTGCCCCCACGAAATCAGAATTGGGCCCGCACTCTCCACGTTGCTCTGAGCAAGATTCGGTACAATCTTCATTCGACCATGGGAAGCCCGCTTTCCGCCAAAAAAGCCATCGGCATCGTTTCCAAGCCGAACAAACCGGAAGTTGCGAAAATCATGCCGGGATTGATTGCCTGGCTGCGTCAACACGAACGCGACTTTGTGGTGGACCCGGAAACGGCGCCCTATGCTTCCGGTGCGCGAAAGCTGACTCGGCGTGAGATGGGCGAGCTTGATCTCGAATTAGTGATCGTGCTCGGCGGTGATGGCACGCTTCTCTCCGCGGCGCGCGCCGTGGCCAAAGCAGGCATTCCCATACTCGGAGTAAACCTGGGCGCGCTCGGTTTTCTGGCCGAGGTCCCGCTTGACGAGCTCTATCCCACACTCAACAGCATTGAGCAAGGTTCTTGCGGATACGATGTGAGGTCGATGGTGCATTGCGATGTCCGCCGCGGCCAATCCAACATCGCGACATACGAAGCTCTGAACGACGTGGTTGTTGGCAAAGGCACAATCGCGCGGTTGAATCATTGCGACGTATTTATCGACGGTGCCTTCGTCTCGCGTTATCAGGCTGACAGCCTTATTGTTTCCACGCCCACCGGTTCGACCGCCTACTCGCTTGCTGCCGGTGGGCCGATTCTCATGCCTAATGTTGACGCGTTCGTTGTTACACCCGTCTCAGCCCACTCGCTCACACATCGTCCGCTGGTGGTGCGCAGCAACTCGGAGATCGAAATCATCGTAATGACAGGAGAGGAAGAAGCTTATCTGAGCATTGACGGCCAGGCCGGCATGCCCATGCTCGATGGCGACCGCGTCTGCTGCCGTAAATCGAAATACCAAGTCAAACTGCTCCATCTGAAGGGCACATTCTTCGACGTCCTGCACTCCAAACTCAAGTGGGGACAGCGTTAGTGGTTCCGCTACCACCGGGATTTAAAGAGTCCTTTTTCTCGGCCGGCGGGGTTCCAATTCACTACCTCGAAGGACCGTGTAACGGACCACCGTTGCTCCTGCTGCACGGGACAGCACGCGACTGGAACTCATTCTCGGTTTTGCTTCCACAGCTTTCGCTGCGCTTTCACGTCTTCCTACCCGACCTGCGAGGTCACGGTGCTTCGGGACACGTGCCCTGCGCCTATCGCGTCTCGCAATTTGCCGACGACATTTGCGAATTTGTACGAAGAGTTGTCCCGCCCGATCCCGCGCTGTTTGGACACTCGCTCGGAGGCATTGTCGCTCTCAGCATAGCTGCCCGATGTGGCGTCTCCGCGGTCATTGTCGGGGATTCCATGATTTCTCCGAAAAACCTGACGAGCAGCATCTATCACACGATTTTTGTGCAGCTGAGAGACCTACTCGTACAAGGTGGATCGCAGGAACATATCGCGCACGGCATCGGGAAATTTCAACTGCAACTGCCCGGGATTGATGAGCTGGTCGCGATTGCTGAGTTGCCCGGCAACACGCCATCCGTGCTGCTCGAATGGGCGCGCTCAGCCCTGCAGACGGACACCGATGTCCTTACCATGGCGGTGGAGGGCAGCGCTTACGACCAATGGCGGCCTGAGTCCATTCTTCCTCAAATCTCATGTCCGGTCCTGCTCTTACAGGGCAATCCCGAACTCGATGCCCTGCTCACCGACTTCGATGTTGAAGCTGCTAAGCGACTACTGGCTTGTGTTGAACACATCAAGTTCCCGCTACTAGGCCATGCCCTGTTTATGCAGCGTCCCGACCCGGTTTTAACGGCGATCACGGGATTTCTCGACCGTCACTTATGTAAATCCTCTGCAGCTACCGACTAACACATATCTCTTCAAGCTTCCGACTGAGTCTGACTGGTAAGCGTAAAGGTTCCGCCCGAAGTTGACGATGTTTCAAAGTCTGGAACCTAAGACTCCGGTTAACTATGGACCGCGCTCCGCAAAGTTCACTCGATTACGTTCGTGCAATGGCATAGCACTTTTGGTTCATTGACCTTCCGGGTATTCGCGTTTAAGGTTGCGGCAAGAGGTTCTCCCCTGTGGCTAGGTGGAAGCTGCACTGGGGGTGATTTATGAAGTTGATTCATATCTGGTACGCGGCGTTGGGCTTTGCAGTAGCACGCATGCTGTTTAAGCGGGAACCGGTTCGGGTTGTTGATCCCGTGGCTCGCTTCCGCGCTTCCGGGCTTCTCTAAGCTGTACCGTCGTACGCCGCATCAGGCAGCGCTGCCACTGCGCCTCTTCGTCTGCGCACGCTCTGCTGAACACGGACGCGTTACCTTAGTGTCCGTTCGTAACGATTACCCATTCATCCCCGCAAATAGAATTGAGTAAGAGCCGATGAGATAGCTCATCGGGAGAATCTCGTTCATGTCGCGCACTCCCATCGCCGTGGCTTTACTGCTGCTCTTTCTAAGCACTTCCGTCCACGCCCAGGATGAAGATGTGTCTCTCGGCGATGTTGCGCGCGCAGCGAGAAGTGCCAAGACGTCCTCTGACCAGAACGTGATTGATAACGACAACCTCAAGATTGCAATGGACCAGGCGGAAAGCGCACGCCTGAATGGCAAGCCCGTATTCTCGATTGATCCCTCCGGAACAAGTTTTCGGATGACCTCACCCGATGGAACTTGCAGCCTTTCATTCGACGCCAAAGCTACTGCGCTGATTTCTACTCCCTATGTCGCCAGCGAACTGCCTCAGGATGAACTACTCAAACTTGAAGGGCCAGCAGAGATACATGATGGCATCCTCGAAGTCTCGCTGCATAACGGCAGCCAATGGGAACTGAAAGAGATTGTGGTGGGGATCACGGTACCGCAAAACTCGCCAAGTCCCTCACTGAAACCCGCTCTGCTAGGAGATGCGAACACTTCTCCAAAACTTCCCGATTTAACGATGCTCTATCACTTGAAGGCTACCGCTCCTGCGGACACGCTCACAACGTTTCGCGGCAATTTAGGGGGAGATTTGGACTCGACCAAAGATTGGCGTTGGAGTCTGGTTTCAGCCCGTGGCGTTCCGCCGGCCGCTCCAGGCTCGGTTGCAACTGCTGCGACTGACGCGATGCTCTCATCTGGCTTTAACAATGACGGACCTGCCATCACACCGCCAAGTTCGGCAACACAAACTTATCCGGCGATCGCCCCCTTCAGCAACACGGCTCCCGCTCCGATCAACGCTCCGCCACCTGCTGCACAGCACTAAGCCGTTCTATCTTCCGACCAGCGGAACCGCCTCTGTCTTGTTGCTTCTAAGGCTTCGCATCGCGGCATCAAGAATTTCCTGGTTCTGCCAACCCTCTTCTCCCGGGATCGGGAACCGTGACTTCCCTTCAATTGCCTCCGAGAATGCATCCACTTGCTGCGCATAAACCGACTGATTGGAAACAGTACCCGTTTCGGTTTTCTCGCCGCGACGGAGAAGAATCTCAATGGGATGCTCAACATTCAGCGCATTATCGGCTGAGAGTACGCCCGCCTCTCCGATGATCTCCAGCGGCGTACGATAATCCGCACGATAAGAAACCAGAACCGTCCCAATCGCGCCTTTGGAAAATTTCAACGTCAGAGTCGCCGCAGATTCCACATCTCCCGATCGCTCGTCGGATTGCGCGCTCGCACTCACTCGCACGACTTCATCGTTCAAAATGAAGCGCAGTGCGTCGATGCAATGAACCCCGATATCGAAAATCGGCCCTGCACCGGCAACGGCAGAATCGTAAAGCCACTTGCGAGGATGTTCAGGATTGGCTAGAAATGAAAATTCAGAGCGCGCAAAAATGGGACGGCCGATCTCGCCTTCGGCGACCATCTCACGGAATCGCAGCACGCTATGATTGAAACGAAAGACGTGAGCCACGCCCAGCAACACGCCGCGCTTTCGCGCCGCCTCCACCATCTGCCGGCATTCTTCAGCATTCATGGCCATAGGCTTTTCACATAGCACATGCTTGCCGCCTTCAATCGCAGCGAGCACGTCGGCCAGATGAAGCGAATTCGGAGTGGTCACCAGAACCGCGTCCACTTCGGGCGACGCAGCCAACTTCGCAACCGAATCGAAGGCGTGCGGAATCTTATATGCGGCCGCAGATTCCAGCGCAGCAACCATGTTCCTGCGCGAAAGCGCTATAACACTGCACTTCTTCGCCCGCGCAAAACCGGGCATCAACCGCTTAACTGCATGTAATCCGAATCCGGTAATCCCGAATCGAACCATAGGGGCGAGTTACTTCGTGAATGCGACCGAACGCGGCACGCCGCCAATCTGAATAGTGTTTGTGGATGTAAGAGTCCCATCACTGTTCAGAGTGAACTCGGTGATTGACTTAGACCCTTCGTTCCCCACGTACAGATATTTTCCGTTGGGATCAATTGTAAAAAAATAGGGATTGGTGCCCGCTGATGCCGATGAACCCGTTTTCGCCGTCAGATCACCAGTGCTGCTCACATCGAAGATCGAAATCGTAGTTGACGCAAAGTTCGCCACATACAGAAACTTCCCGGTTGGGTCCACCACATTCGCCACTGGGTTCTTCAATGTTGTACTGCCAAATGGCGATTTCGCAAGCTCGCTCAGCACTCCGCCTGAAAGAATGGAGAATCCGGAAATAGTATTGGCTGTGAAACTTGGCGCATACAAGAGGGTGTCCGTCGGATTGATGGCGACCGATGCTACGCCATTCGCCACATGAAATGGCGATCCCGCCACCGGGGTAAGGGCTCCCGAACTGACCGTAAACGCGTATATCGAGGAAAAGTTCGGTACCGAGACAAACAGCAAATTGTCTGAAGCCGAAAGCACCAGGCCCGAAGGCGACGAGGCGACAGAAGCGCTCGAGGCAAAAGTCAGTGACCCATCAGAACCCACCGAATACGACTCCACATCATTCGATCCCTGGTTTGCGACGTACAGAAAGCCGCCGCTGGAATCCGTCACCATGAAGGAAGGTGTCGACCCGGCAATTGTGGTGCGCGGAAGGACCTCGCTCAATGCCCCAGAAGAAGTGTCAATCTTGACCCGGGAAATCGTGTTATCAAGCGAATCAGCAACATAGCCCAGACCCGAGGGGGCAATCACAATGGAAGAAGGAGACCGTCCCAGCACAAATGGTGCGCTGAAGACGGTTGTGGGGACACCCGTGTCACTAATCCGATAAGCGAAGATGCCGCTGCTGGTTGCCACATACGCGAGATGACTGGAGTTCGACGACGAGCCGGAACTGCAACCGCTCAGCGTAAAACACGCCAGCATTGCTGCAACCGTCGCGATGCTCAATTGTGAAGTGCGCAATTTCATCCGTATCTGTTTCGCGATCACAACCCCGGAGTCTTCTCCGCCCGTTTCCCGAACACAAACACCAGCCCGGTAGAAAGTCTGATATTGCTGAATTTGTCGCCGAACGCGCCGTTGATCAGATAATCCGCCTGTATGGGACGCAATAAAATCTTTTCCTTCCACGGAAACTCGATGCCTCCGCCGATAGCAGCAGCGCCTCCCAGGCTCGATGGCTCAATCTGGCTGATCCCGATGTTGTTTAGACGCGTTCGCGCCTTTCCGCCCATCGCGTGCGCAAAAAGCTGAAACCCACGATTCCAAACCCCTGGTAAACGGGAATCGCGATCTCAATATTTCCGCCGTTCAGGTTTGAAGCGTTCGGGAAGCCCAGCGCGGTTGCGTCAAAGCGCAAATAGGAGTACCCGCCAAAAATATCTATTTCGGGTGTTTTGAAGCTCCGTTGTGCACATGCCAGCGTCGAAAGACCGCAAAGCGTGAAGGCCAGGAATGCCGTACTTTTATACACAGCGAACACCCGCCTGATAGCCATCAGCTTCGGTCTGAATCTCCTGAGAGTTTTGGCGAAACAAGTACTATAGCAGTTCGACGGGGCGCCTTTGGAATCAGCGCTCTTGTGCGGATAGATGCGGGCTTTCACTCCAGAGATGCCGCTACTTCGCGGCCATCACACCGGCCAGCGACTCGAAAATCTTGAAGCCGTCGGTACAACCGAGCGCTGACTCGCTGGCGCGTTCCGGATGCGGCATCATTCCCAAGACGTTTCGCCCCGGGCTGCAGATGCCAGCGATGTTGTCTATCGATCCATTCGGATTCGCTTCCGCGGTAATCTCTCCCGACGGTGTACTGTAACGGAACACGACGCGATTATCGCGGCGAAGTTCCGTCAGCGTGCTGTCATCGCAGAAGTAATTTCCTTCCATGTGGCCGATGGGAATGCACAACACTTCGCCTTCGCGACAGGCGTTAGTGAACGGCGTGTCAGTGTTTTCGACCCTGACATGGACGGGCTTGCAGACGTATTTCAACCCGGAGTTGCGCATCAGCGCTCCGGGGAGCAGTCCGGCCTCGCAAAGTATCTGAAATCCGTTGCAGATCCCGATCACTAGGCCGCCCTGACTGGCAAATTTCTTCACCGACTCCATCACCGGCGAAAACTTCGCGATCGCGCCCGTGCGTAGGTAGTCCCCATAGGCGAATCCGCCGGGCACAACGATCGCGTCACAGTTCTGCAAATCGTGCGACTCGTGCCACAGGAACGTCGCTTTCTGCTTAAGAACGTTCTCGACCGTCCAGAAAGCATCGTGATCGCAATTAGAGCCGGGGAAAATAATGACGCCAAACTTCATAGATTCATTCCGTGAGGAGCGATGAATCAAGTCTAACATGAACAAAATACGCGCTCTGCTGTCCCATTTGTTAAAATTCATGTGTTCCCATTGACTTGCCGAATTCCATCACTACAATCGCTTGTTTATGCGAGACGAACCTCTCAGCATCGAAGACCTCGGCTTACAAAATCAGAAGCGGATCCTCAAGCTCACTGGCCCCCTCACGATTTCCACGCTGTACGAATTCCAGAACCTGGTCCGCGCAGAAGCGTCCGCCAGTCTTGTGCTTGATTTCAGCCGAGTGCCTTACGTGGACTCCGCAGGCGTCGGCGCATTGGTCGGAGCCTACGTCCGCCATCAAAAGGAAGGGCATTCCCTGACCCTGGCCGGCGTGAACGAGCGCGTGCGCAACACGCTGAAGGTTACGCAGGTAGAAAACTTCTTTCAGTACACCGATAGCTTGCCGCAGGTCGCATAAAACAGGCACTTCGTCCCTGTTTGCCCTGCATCAGCTTGACAGCTGTCGTCCGACTCCAACACAATCGGGAGTTGGCCTTTCCTGAGCAGCAGCGTCTAACTCTCATCTCCACTTCCGCGAGGTCTTTAATGTTAAGGTTGAGCACTCTTTTGGCTGCCTTCATCTTTGCGGCGGCAGTTTTTTCCGCAGCCCAGAATTCGATCCAGCCGCCCATTTGGGCTTCCAAGCCCGATGTCGCCGCGTTCGAAAGGACAGTTAAGGACCGAATTGCCGGAGCCCAAAGCTCAATCGAAAAAGTGACGGCGGTTAAGGGAAGCCGCAATATCGAGAACACGCTTGCTCCGTTCGACGATGCGGTGCGGCAGCTCAACGCGGCCAGCTATCTCGCGGGTCTGATGCAGCAGGTGCATCCTGACGCACCGTTCCGCGACAAAGCCACCGACATGGTCCGCGAAGCCAGTGCCGCACAGACGGCGCTCGCCCTCAACCGTGACGTTTATGAAGCCCTGGCCGGACTCGATGTCTCGCATTCCGACAGCGCCACCCAGTATTACGTGAAGCGCCAGTTGCTCGAGTTCCGCCTGGCAGGTGTGGATAAAGACGAGGCCGCTCGCAATCAATTGAAGAAGTTGAACGACGAGTTGACGGAAGAGCAGTCCATGTTTGACCGCAACATCTCCGACGATCAGAAAAAAGTTGAAGTTACGGACGTCAAAGA
>QHZW01000046.1 GCA_003224815.1 Acidobacteriota bacterium
TGTGAAGTTTACCGACCTTGGCCTGCTGATTGTCGATGAGGAACAGCGCTTTGGCGTCCGGCACAAAGAGCGCCTGAAACAGATGCGCAAGGAAGTGGATGTGCTGGTCATGTCTGCGACTCCAATTCCGCGCACACTGCACATGTCACTGGTTGGCCTCCGCGACATGAGCGTCATCGAAACGCCCCCCAAGGGCCGGATTGCAATTCAGACCGTCGTTGCAAGCTGGGACGAAAAACTGGTGCGCTCGGCCATCGAACAGGAACTTGAGCGCGGCGGCCAGGTATATTTCGTTCACAACCGCGTAGATACGATTTGGGAAATCGCCGCCAAGCTGCAGGAACTTGCGCCAAAAGCAAGAATCATTGTCGGCCACGGGCAGATGTCGGAAGGCGAACTTGAAAAAGTGATGCTGAAGTTTATGCATCATGAAGCCGACATCCTGGTGGCAACCACGATCATCGAGAACGGCCTCGACATTCCTCTTTGCAACACCATTCTCATCAATCGAGCTGAACGTCTCGGACTGTCAGAGCTTTATCAGCTACGCGGGCGCGTAGGCCGCTCCAACCGTCGTGCATACGCATATTTGCTGGTGCCAGCTGATATCGAACTCACCCCAGTTGCGCGACGACGGCTGGCGGCCCTCAAAGAATTTTCGGATCTTGGGGCAGGATTTAAGATTGCCGCGCTCGATCTGGAACTGCGCGGCGCAGGAAATCTGCTAGGTGGCGAGCAGAGTGGCCATATCGAAGCAGTCGGTTTCGATCTATATACGCAGATGCTCGAGCAAGCCATGCGTGAACTGAAGGGCGAAGCCGAGCCGGCTCCGCAGGCGCAATTGAATCTTGGGCTCAACATCCGCATTCCAGCGAACTACATTTTGGAAGAAAACCAGCGACTCAGAATGTACAAACGAATTGCTGGCGTAGAAACTGATCGGCAACTCTCGGACGTTGAAGCTGAAATCCGTGATCGATATGGGGACCCCCCTGTGGCAGTACAACAATTGCTGCGTTACGCAGCCTTGCGGTTGCAGGCAATGGATGCTGGAGTGACCGGAATTGAACGGAAGCGAGACCTAGTCAGCGTGAAGTTCCGACAGGATGCTCCGGTGGACCCAGTTCGGCTAGCGAAGTTCGTTTCGTCGCAGCGGGGAGCGCAATTCCTTCCGGACGGAACTCTCAAGTTTATGACCAAGGGGCTCAATGCGCAGGAGTTGCTCGACCAATTACATCAATTGCTTGAAACCCTCACCGAGCACGAGGCCCCATCCCTCGCATAGAGCCTGCATCGTTATTTCCTGACGTTCCATGGCCTTCATAGAATTTTTCAATTGGACTTCCACAAGCGCACTCAGGCACATTCTTGAAAGTAGCTGCCCCGACGCCGCGCTGATATACCGCCTGAGCTTTAGCTTGCGACCCCGTTGTCCCGGAGCAAAATTCTGAAAACGAAGGGACACATATGGAAAACGAAAAAGTTGTCAGCAAATACTCTAGAGTGACTCTCAAGACAGTTGCAGACCATGTTGGCCTGACCGCCGGGACGATCTCTGCCGTCCTGAATAACACCCGCGCAGCAGATCGCATTCCGCAAGGTACACGCGATCGCATCTTCGCCGCAGCGCGAGAACTTAACTATCAACCAAACCCTCTGGCGCGGGCATTGCGCGCAGGTGGCACGTTCGCGGTCCAGGAAAGCGCCCGTGAAATCAGCTCGCCGCGAGGTGCAGTGGTGATCCTTCGGGCGCATCATTTCGATCGGGCGATCAGTGCGATTGAGCAGGCTGGGCTGCGGGTGCACGATGATTTCTCCGTCCTCGACCTGAATTATGTTCCAGCCGCGTGGGACTATCCGGTATTTGAGAGTGCTCCGGATTACCCGGTATACGACTCGACTGTCAAAGCCAGCTGACTGGGCTGGCGCATGTCGCGCAAGCTTCTGCACTGAGTTCTGGCTTCTTCCTCCGCCCGAGGCCGTGCTCGATTTCGGGTACGGCCTCATCCCTGCGATTCAGAGGCCCCTCCCGCGACGGCTTCGCCCGATATACTGAATATGTGGCTCTGGGCTGTTCCGGCCTGAGATTCAACTTCCATGTTCATAGATGAGGCGATCGTTCGGGTGAAAGCAGGGGACGGCGGCAACGGCTGCCTTGCTTTCCGTCGCGAAAAATTCGTTCCCCGCGGCGGCCCGTCGGGTGGCGACGGCGGCAAGGGCGGTGATGTCATCATGGAATCGAGCGAGCGTCACAATACTCTCGTTCATTTCCGCTTCAATCCTGAATACAAGGCGCAGCGCGGGAGACATGGCGAGGGCTCGAACCGGACCGGACGGGAAGGCGAAGACGTTCTCCTGAAGGTTCCCGTCGGAACGATCGTTTACGACGTGGAAACCGGCGAGAAGGTGCATGACTTCTCGCATCCTGACGATCGCATGGTGATCGCGCGCGGCGGTCGCGGCGGGCGCGGTAATGCGCAGTTCAAGACCTCTACGCACCAGGCCCCACGCGAGCACGAAGAAGGGCGCCCTGGAGAAGAACGCGCGCTGCGCCTGGAGTTAAAGCTGCTGGCGGATGTCGGGCTCGTGGGATATCCGAATGTCGGAAAGTCCACGCTGATATCGCGAATCTCGGCCGCGCGACCGAAAATTGCTGATTATCCTTTTACGACTTTGCAGCCAAATCTGGGTGTGGTGCTGGCCGGCGATCCACCCAACGAAATCAGTTTTGTTGTCGCAGATATTCCTGGTTTGATTGAAGGAGCGCATGTCAAAGACTTCGAAGTGATCATGGGCGAGCTGGCCAGCTTCGGTGCAGGACTGGAGAGCAAACCGTTGATTCTGGCAGCATCGAAAAGCGACGTCACGAATAAAACGAAACTTGCAAAGCTGAAACGGCATGCCAAGGCCCACGATCTGGATGTTTTCCCGATCTCAGCGGTTACTGGGGATGGCGTCGAGAGACTGAAGTATGCAATGGCGGAGAAGATTGAAGAGATCCGGCGAGCAGCGCAGCCGGACATCGTCGCCTCCTAAATTTTCGATGCAAGCGGGACTGTCTCTGAGGAAATAACGAGCTGAATGAACATCGGCCTTTTTGGTGGCACCTTCGATCCCATACACAAAGGACACCTTGCGTTGGCGCACGCGGCGCGCGATCGGTGCCAGCTCGGGACCATTCACTTCGTGACTGCGAATCTATCTCCACAAAAATCGGAGCAGCCCATGGCCTCTTATTTTCATCGGTATGCCATGACCGCGCTGGCGACCCAGGGAGAAAAGGGGATTGTGCCGTCGCTGCTTGAGGCTCCGGGTGAATTCGTGCTGCACGACAAGAAGAATGCACGCACCAGTGTCGCCACGACTCCGAGCTACAGCATCGACACTATCCGGAAGCTGAAAGCGACGCTGCGCAAAACCGACCGCCTGTTTTTCCTCATCGGAATCGATGCCTTCAAAGATATCGCCAAGTGGCGCCAGCCCGATGCGCTATTTGCAGAATGCGACTTCATCGTCGCCAGTCGCCCGGGATATTCGCTTGCAGATGTTGCGACCGCGCTGCCTGAGAAGCTTCGTCCTCGAGCGGAGGTGACGAAACCATTTTCCAAGCAGCCCGCAAAAGGTGACCTGGTGCTTCCCGGCGCGACCGTGCATTTGCTCGATGATGTCAATCAGAAGGTCTCGGCAACCGCGATTCGGACCGCGGTAGCAGCCAAAAAGCCTATTCGCAAATTCGTCCCCGAAAGTGTGGAAGAATACATAAAGAAGGAAGGATTGTATTTTAGGCGGAGTTCCTGAAGACCACTGACCATTCTCTAAATGAAAAAGAACCAGCTTAAAACCCAGGTTACAGTAGCGATCAACGCCTGTAATGAAAAGAAAGCCGAAGAGCTCACGATTCTTGAGATTGATAAGAATTCCGGGGCGTTCACTGATTATTTTGTTATCTGCAGCGGGACGAACCCCCGCCAGATCCAGGCCATCTCCGACGAAGTCGAACTGCGTCTAAAGCGCGCAGGGGTCTATCCGAACAGTATTGAAGGCCACAAGCAGGCCGAGTGGGTACTGATCGATTATGTGGATTTCGTGGTCCACGTCTTTTCGGAGTCAGCGCGCAAGTATTACGATCTCGAGCGGCTCTGGCGATCGGCGAAGAAAATTACACCGGCGGAGTTTACTGCGAAGCCGCGCCGCGCCGCTCCGCGAAAACAGGTGCGCAAACGGGCGTAGTTTCCGCATCAACGGCCTATCAAATACGAAAGCCACGAAGGTACACCAAGGAGATCCGTTTTCGCTAGTGAACTCTGAGCTCTGCGGTTAGAAGCTTTTACAATCTTCCTCGTGAAACTCACAATTGCCTGGATCGGCAAAACGAAATCTGCGGCCATTCAGTCTCTTACCGATGAATATCTGAACCGTCTGCGTCAATATTCGGAAGCTGAAGGTGTCTCGCTCAAAGACGAAGTCGCGCTCCTAAAGCTGTGCGGACGCACTCACGGTTCGGCTCGACGTTGGCTGGTGCTACTGGACTCACGCGGCAAGCAGCTGTCTTCGGAGGAGCTTGCTCGATTTCTCCGCGATCATCAGGACCGCAACCCAATCCCGCTGGTTTTCGCGATCGGCCCACCTGACGGTTTTACCGTGCAATTGCGTGGCCAGGCCGATCTCGTGCTCTCTCTCGGCGAAATGACGCTGGCTCATGAACTTGCGAGGGTGGTGTTGTTGGAGCAGCTGTACCGGGCGTTCACCATTCTGAAGGGTCACCCGTACCATGTGGGGCATTGAAAGCTGGAGTCTGGACTTGTACTCCAGTTATGTTCCCCAAGCGTAGGCTTGCCCTTAGAGTGCTCCTAGTCCGAGGAGCGCCATGAAAGATCCGGTCGAACTGTTGCGTCGCAAAGAAGCTGAACTCGAACGACTGCAAGAAGAGGTTGAGGCCCTGCGCATGGTGGGCAAGCTTTTGAGACGGAAGCCTGCCATCGTCGAAGAGCGACAAGCTCGTGGCAAGGTGATCCAGATGCCGGACATCAACCTGAACTGACTTGCGGTTCCAGCCTTGCTCTGCACACCCGCGTAGCAACCTAAAGCATTCGTATTCTTACAGCCTCACGGTACACTCGTCGAAGTGTCTTTCGTTGATCAGCTTGGGTTTACCTTCAAAGCGCCCGATCGCCGTGTATGGATCGTCCGCGATCTGGTCGCCGCAGTGCGCACGCATCTTGAGCGCGAATACGGGGACGTGTGGGTGGAAGGCGAGATATCGAACTTCCGCGCTCACGACTCCGGCCACCTCTATTTCACTTTGAAAGACAGGGATGCGCAGATCAAGGCGGTGATGTTCCGGTCGCAGGCGCGACTGCTGCGCTTCCGCCCTGAAAACGGGATGCAGATCATTCTCCGCGGACGGGTAACCGTCTTTGAAAAAGGCGGCGATCTTCAGCTTTCTGCCAAGTACCTGGAGCCCAAGGGCGCTGGCGCGCTGCAGATCGCATTCGAACAGCTGAAGTCCAAACTTGAAGCAGAAGGTCTCTTTGAGCAGGCACGGAAAAAGCCTTTACCGGCGCTGCCACAATGCATCGGGATTGTTACTTCGCCGCAAGCCGCCGCGCTACGTGACATCCTGAACATTCTGAGAAGACGGCACCACAGCGCCAGTGTGCTGATTTACCCGGCACAGGTGCAAGGCGAAGCAGCCTCGCGGGGGCGGATCGGCCGAAGATCTGGCTGCCTTCAATCATGAGGGACTAGCGCACATAGTCGCGGCGTCAGAGATTCCGGTGATCTCGGCAGTCGGTCACGAAACTGATTTCACCATTATTGATTTTGTCGCCGATCTTCGCGCACCAACACCTTCTGCTGCGGCTGAGCTCGTCATCCGGTCGCGTCAGGACATTGAAGAGCAGGCCGAATCTCTACGTTTGCGGCTCGCTCGAGCCATGCGATACCGGCTGCTGATGGCACGGCAGGCGCTTACCGAAGCGGCGCATCACGGGGCGTTTGGGCGCATGATGGACGGCATCAATCGTCGGCAGCAGCGGCTGGATGATCTTCGTTTCCGGCTTGAAACGTCCGAACGCAGGCTGATTGAACAGCATCGGCGGCGATGGGAACGGGCATCGGGTGCTGTCCGGCATTACGACGCGCGTCGAGCGCTGGCCGGGATTCGTCGCGAGCTCGCATCGCAAACGGCGGCGGTTGCTGCGGCAATGAAAACTTCTTTGCAGCGGAACCGTGGGCGCATCGACCAGTTGGAGCATCAGGCGAAGGCACTCTCGCCGGTCGCCATCCTCGCACGTGGGTACGCTCTGGTATTCGACTCTTCCGGTAAATTGGTCAAGAGTTCAGCCCAGGTTGAAATCCGAGAAAAAATCTTCGCCCGGTTGGCTAACGGAACGCTCACAGCACGGGTGGAGAAGAAGGAATAGCCCCGAGCGGTAAGTGACCTGGTCCGGAGTGAAGCCATTACCGCTCCAAGCACAGACCACTGAATTACAATGGCTCCGTGCTGGTCGCGACGCCATCTGCGGTGACCCTCATCGGGGGAACCTGGCCACATCTGACTGTAGTTTCAGTCATCGATATTCTTCTTGTCGCGGTTGTGATCTATGAATTTCTCGCGCTCATTCGTGGCACCCGAGCAGCCCTCATTCTGGTTGGGGTATCAGTTGTCATTCTCGCGTTTTATTTTTCCCGGATCGGGCAGTTGGTGACGTTGAATTGGCTGATCTCGCGAGTACTGCCTTACGCGGTATTTGCTCTCATTGTTATCTTTGCTCCGGAGATTCGCCAGGCTCTGGCACGCCTAGGTAGGCGGATGGCATTCACGCGCGCATCCGGAGAACAAGCTGACATTTACGACGATATCGTTATGGCCGCGAATCTGTTCTCGCAAAACCAGACCGGCGCGCTGATGGTGATTGAGCGCGAGGTTGGGCTGCGTACTTATGTTGAAAGCGGAGTCGCTATCGACGCCCAGCTTTCCTATGATTTGCTGGCGACGATCTTTCGGCCGAGCGCACCACTGCACGATGGCGCCGTCATTATTCGTGGTGACCGCATTTCTGCCGCGGCATGCTTTCTGCCACTCTCGATGAATCCGGTGCTTTCGACCCAGTTGGGCACGCGTCACCGCGCTGCGATAGGAGTTACTGAAGAAACCGACGCAATCGCCATTGTGGTATCCGAAGAAACCGGTAGCATCAGCTTGGCAATCGCCGGCGCCATTGAACGTGATTTGCCCGTGGAGCGATTGCGCGAGCGGATGGGAGTGCTGCTGCGCCGCTATGTTCCACCGACGCCGCTGCCCACGGCCATTTCAGATAACGCCGCGATGCTCGAAGAGAGCGACGACATTTCGCTGCGTGCTTCCGATTCGAGATCCAACCCTGGAGGCGGCCTGTGAGCACGCGCGATTTTGTTCGCCGTCACGTATTTCATAATCTGACGTTGAAGCTGACATCTATTCTGCTCGCGACTGGGCTATGGCTAGCTGTTGCAAGCAGCCCGTCTTCAGAGGTTGCGCTCGATGTAGCCATCATCTTTCGCAACATGCCGCCCGAACTCGAGATCAGCTCCGAGAACATTCCGAGCGTCCAGATTCGTGTGCGCGGCCCAGAGAGAGTTGTGCGCCGGCTCCAGCCTTCCGACGTTCATGCCGAGATAGACCTGAAGGACATGAAGCCGGGCGAGCACAGTTTTGATCTGACTAAGGCGATTGGCGTGCCGGACCGACTGGAAATAGCTCAAGTCGTGCCGAGCGAAGTACGGATTCAGCTGGACACGCGCGCAACCCGCTGGGTACCGGTGCGGCCGCGTGTTGTAGGAAGTTTTCCAGAGGGATATCATCTTGCCGCGACACGGCCAGATCCCGATCGCGTCCAGATCATCGGCCCCACGAAGGAGATCGCCGCAGTGGATGCCGCGATTACCGACCCTATCGATGTAAGCGGAGTACTCGATTCCATGACCGTGATGCGGCCCGCTTATGTTTCCGATCCTCTCATCCAGGTTACTGGTCCCCACCCCATACGAATTACGATTACTGTGGAAAAGGATAAAACATCGTCATCGGGAAACTCTGATTCATCCAAACCTGCTTCGAACAAATCTGAATGAGCTCCGAAACCAGACAACTATTTGGCACCGACGGAATCCGCGGAGTGGCGGGCGAATTCCCGCTTACCCAAGAGAGTAAGTTCTGTATCGGAAGGGCACTGGGGGATGATTTGTTGCGGCTGAATCCGAAACCACGGGTGATCATCGGCCAGGATACGCGTGAATCCAGCCGCTGGATCGCTGATCGCGTGGCGTGCGGGTTGAATTCCTGCGGCGTGGAGGTGCACAGCGCGGGCGTGATTACGACGCCCGGCGTGGCGTACTTAGCGCGCTCGCGAAAGTTCGACGCCGGGGTTGTCATTTCGGCATCGCACAATCCATGGACGGACAATGGAGTCAAGGTTTTTTCGGGCGATGGATTCAAAGTGCCCGATGCACGCGAATTAGCAATCGAGAAGGAAATATTCGCTCTATTACGTGAACCGAAGTCTGGCGGAGATTCGAATCGCTTTTCTTCGCTTCCGGGTGAGCATGGCTTGCGCGCCACATATATCGAGTGGCTTGGGAGCGCGATTGCAACCGACCTAAGCCGATTGCGCGTGCTCGTAGATTGCGCCAATGGGGCTGCTACAGCCGAAGCTCCGGAACTATTTCGCGCATGCCGCGTGCAGGCGACGTTCGTTCATTCCTCGCCGGACGGCAAGAACATTAATGAAGGTTGCGGTGCGCTTCATCCGCGAACGGTAGCGCAGAAGATGTCGGAGGCAAGATGCGGTTTTGATCTGGGAATCACGTTCGACGGTGATGCTGACCGTGCGCTGTTCAGCGATGGAACTGGTCAGGTAGTTAATGGCGACGCAGTTTTGCTGCTTGTGGCTCGCGACATGCATTCTCGCGGACTGTTGAACGGGAACACCGTGGTCGCGACAACTATGTCCAATATGGGGCTTGAGATCGCACTTGGGAGATCGGGTATCCACATGATGCGCGCCAATGTGGGCGATAAGTACGTGCTCGAACAGATGATGAAGACCGGTGCAACCCTCGGTGGCGAACAATCGGGTCACATAATCTTTCGTGACGGCGAGGCGACGACCGGAGACGGCCTGCTGACTGCTTTGCGCGTCATGGATGTAATGGCGCGCAGCGGGCGCACGCTGGCAGACTTGATTTCTGACCTGAAAGTCTTTCCTCAGCGGATTCAGAATGTCCGCGTGCGCGAGAAGGTCCCGTTTGATCAAGTCCCTGAACTCAAGCAAGCCATCGAAGCCGCGCAGCGCGAACTCGACGGCAATGGCCGCGTGGTAGTGCGCTATTCGGGCACGGAAGCGCTGGCGCGGGTGATGGTCGAGGCCGAATCCGAAGGCAAGATGAACGCGTTAACGGATGGAATCGCAGGGGCAATCAGGGCGGCGCTGGGGACGTAACTGGCAATCTGCGCTGTGCGTTCCAGGCCACAAATCCAAATTGCTTTGTTGGCTCCCAGCGTTCTGAACAGCTCAATATTCCAAATCCCGCCAATTCTTTCCAACTCCAAGTTCCACCATCAGGGGCACCGAAAGCGGATGAACGTTTTCCATCTGCTCGCGTATGATGCTGCGCATGATGTCGAGCTCTGCCTCAGGAACTTCGAACACGAGTTCGTCGTGGACCTGCAGGGTCATTCGCGCCTTCAGTTCACGTTCGAGTATCGCGGCGTCAATGCGGATCATCGCCAGTTTGATCAGATCGGCGGCGGTCCCTTGCAGCGGTGTGTTTACCGCGGTCCGCTCAGCGAACCCGCGCAGGTTGTAATTCTTGCTATTGATGTCGGGAATTGGACGGATCCTGCCAAAGAGTGTTTTCACGCGGCCTTCGCGGCGCGTCTCCTCCAATGTGCGATCAATGAACGCACGTACGCCTTTGTACTTCTCAAAGTAGGCATCGATGAACTTTTTCGCTTCGGAAGTTTCTATTCCAAGATTCTGTGACAGTCCAAATGGCGACAGCCCGTACACGATCCCAAAATTAACGACCTTCGCCTGACGCCTGTGGTCAGCCGTAACCATCAGAGGAGGGTTGCCAAACAATTGGGAGGCCGTGAGCGTATGCACGTCGTCGCCACGGCGAAACGCTTCGACCAGCAAAGGATCTTGCGAATAATGTGCCAGCAGGCGCAATTCGATTTGCGAATAGTCAGCCGCCACGAGCAGGTTCCCGGGCGCGGCGGTGAACGCGGCCCGAATCTCGCGGCCAAGCTCAGTCCGAATCGGGATGTTCTGCAAATTCGGATTCGCTGACGATAGCCGTCCAGTTGCGGTTCCGGTCTGATCAAAGGTCGTATGCAGCCGGCCGGTGTTGCGGCTCAGCAGAGCAGGCAACGCGTCCACATACGTGGATTTCAGTTTTGAAAGCTGTCGATATTCCAGTACCAGCTTTGGAGCTTTGTGGTTGGCGGCGAGTTCTTCGAGTACGTCAACCGCGGTTGAGATGGTCTTGCCTTTGCCGTACTTCACCGGTTTTGGCAAATTGAGTCTGTTGAACAGCACATCCCCAAGTTGCTTGGGCGAGTTGATGTTGAACTCGGAGCCGCAGCAGTCGTAAATTTCTTTTGCCTTGACGTCGATCTCACTCTCGAGCCGGCTCGACATGCGGGAGAGAGCGGCGCGATCAATCGCGACTCCGGCCTTCTCCATGCGCGCGAGGACAGGGACCAGCGGCAGATCAATTTCGTCATACAGTTTCGTCAGTCCGGATTCGTCAACTTCGTTTCGCAGCGCAGTCGCGAGGCGTCCAGTGATATCCGCGGCTTCGGCGAGTGATTCGCCGAGCTTGAGATTAAAGCGTCGCAACGCGAGCTCCGGTAATTTGTGAGATGAATATGTGGGGTCGAGCAAATACGAATAGAGTCGCGTGTCGTGCTGCACTCCCGCCAGTCGGTCCGGCCCAAGGCGATGCCATGCCAATTTCGAATCGTGAATGGCTTTCGGAATCGCCTCGTCCGCAAGAGCCGTGTTCAGCGCTTCAACTGCAGCCGAATCTGGAGTCACACTGATTGCGGATCCCGCAGTTGAAGAGATTGCAATTATTGGGGGCTTGGCTTCTTCGACCGCAACGGGCGTCAGAGGCAGCAAACCTTCTGGCCGCTCGTCTTGTTCGTTTTCGTCGCTGGATTCGGCCAGCGGTTGCGATTCAATTGCAATCGCGAGCGGCGCATCCGTACCCAGCTTCTTCAAGATAGCTTGAACGTCATTAGCAGTTTGCGCCTCGTGATAGTCCGCCTCTGATATCTCAACAACCGGCAGCAGTTCTTTCAGCAGAGACGTAAATTCCAGCTCACTGAACAGCGCGCGAAGTGCCTCAACGTCAGGGTTACCGGCGTGCATCTTGTCTACGTCAAGTTCGATATTGACATCGCACTTGATCGTGACCAGGTCCTTGCTCATTAGGATCTTCTCGCGGTTATTCTGCAGCGACTCGCGGTACGTCTTGCGTTCAACTTCTGCAGCCTGATCGAGTGCAGCTTCAAGGCTGCCGAAGCGCTGGATCAGTTCAACCGAGCCTTTGTCGCCGATTCCCGGTGCGCCTGGGATGTTGTCAATTGAATCACCGCGCAACGCCATCACGTCCACCACACGCGACGGCGGTACGCCGAGTATTTCTTCTACTTTCGCAGCATCGCAGATCAGGTTGTCCTTGGGCGGATTCAGCACGTGCACGCGGTCGTTGACCAGTTGCAGCATGTCCTTGTCGCTGGAAACCACGTACACGTCGCGGTTTTCGGCGACAGCCTTGGTAGCGAGTGTGCCGATTACGTCATCCGCTTCATAACCCGGCATTTCAAGAATCGGAATGCGATATGCTACCAGAGCCTTTCGAATGTATGGAATCTGCTGCGCCAGGTCTCCCGGCATTTCCGTGCGGTTTGCCTTGTATTCCTTATATTGCTGATCGCGAAATGTGGGCGCTGCCACGTCGAACACCGCAGCAAGGTATTCCGGAGAAAAGTCGTCGCGCAGCTTGCGCAACATATTCACAAAAACGTAGATCGCTGCCGTCGGCAGGCCTTTGCGCGTGGACATTCCCCGTTGTCGCGCCATTGCATGATAGGCCCGGAAGATGAATGACATGGCGTCAATCAGGAAAATGCGGTCGGGATTGTGGCCTGGCCGCGGCGGGACGATGCTTGGCTTCGGGGAATCGACGGGCACCGATTCCACTGATTCAGGAATAGCCGAACTTTTCCTTTTAGGGGGCAAGCGATAAGTCTAACAAGGAAGAGCAGTGATGACTCCACCCTGTCGCAAAGAACGCGACAGGGGCAACCAGTGCCACCCAGCTTGAATGATGAGTGCTTGAAAGCTGAGTGCTATTACGCAGGTTTCCCGAATACGGTCGTGTAGTGCAGCTTGATCACGCCACAGGTGCCCTGCTCAGGTGAATAGACGACACAGGTATCGAAAGGCCGAGAATAGATATGCAGGCTGACGGCGCGCTCACCAAATTCCTTAGGGTTGACGACGCGGTGCACTGGATCAGCAGGATCGACGGCGCAAGGATGCGTGGGATTCATCTCGACGGTGTTCGTGGGAATCAGTTGCGATTTGCCGCGATCGAGGTCTTGAGCAATAAGATGGAAATTCTCCACCAGCAATCGTCCAATCGGTACTGACATCCAGCAATTCTGATCACGATGGTTATGGACTGAGCTTATCTGGCCCATCTCCCAGCAGATGGCTATAAGTTCGTACAAAGGCGTCTTGTCTATCAGGTTACGGGTGTAGTGCTGTGGGTCCCAAGTCAAATAGGGGTTCAGGCTCTCCGGTGCAACGGAAGTTTGCTGCAGAAACGACAGTAACTCAGTGGTGTGCCTGAAGGCTGGTTCCGGGAATTTGTGCAATTCGGTTACGAAATCCTGGATCGAAACCTGCCTGGGAACAACTTGGGTCGCCATAGACGGCTCTTCAACACGACAGTATAGCGCCGGTCGGACAGAAATGTCCGACCCACAAGCAAGTGCTACTCCACAAACATGCAGTCTCCATAGGAGTAGAAGCGATATTTCTGATCGACAGCATGACGATATGCGGCAAGCACTCGTTCAGTCCCAGCAAACGCAGATACCAGCATGAGTAATGTGGATTGCGGCAGATGGAAGTTGGTCAGCATCGCGCCGACTACCTGAAATTGAAACCCCGGGTAGATGAATAGATCGGCTTCTCCGCGTCCCGACTGAACGCGGCCTGATTCCCGTGCTGAATATTCGAGTGCGCGGACGGTTGTCGTGCCGATTGCGACCACACGCCTT
>QHZW01000467.1 GCA_003224815.1 Acidobacteriota bacterium
CAGAGATCAAATCTCAAAAACTATTTGCCGATTCACAGCTGGTTCGGCAGGGCCGATTGAGCGTTGTGCCGGTGGACGAAAAGCAGATGAAGTTTTTGACTGGCGAATAATGCTTCGTGGCAGGGGCCCGCCGGTGCCAGCCGCACGATTGAGTGAAATGGCGATTCGTCCTCAATTGACCCGCGGCGCGTATTGTCGCTCATTGACTTTGGTTTGTGACAGCGTTTCTCGCGAGGTCAGGGCACATAATCCTGGCCGTGATATCCTTAACGAAGCACTGCGTCTCCCGCCATGCGGGTAATCTCCCGCAGTTTTAAAACATCATGATTTCAGTCAGCAACGTGTCCATGCGCTTCGGCGCCAAAGTTCTGTTCGACGAGGTTTCAACCGGGTTTACTCCGGGGAAACGCTACGGCCTGACCGGGCCTAACGGCGCAGGGAAATCCACGTTTATGAAGCTCCTGACGGGCGAAATCGACCCGCAGAAGGGCACGGTCGTCCACCCGAAAAAGATCGGAGTGTTGAGCCAGGACCAGTTTGCCTTCGACCAGTACCGCGCGATTGACACGGTCATCATGGGCAACAAACGTTTGTGGGCAGCTACCGAGGAACGCGACCAGATTTATTCCAAGCCAGAGATCACCGATGCCGACGGCATGCGGCTTGGCGAGCTCGAAGGAATTGTAGGCGAGGAAGACGGCTACACCGCCGAGAGCGACGCGGCCATTCTGCTTCAGGGCCTCGACATTCCGGATGAAGTGCACGAACGAAAGATGGGCGAGCTGCAAGGGGGACAAAAAGTCCGCGTGCTGCTAGCGCAAGCTTTGTTTGGAAATCCGCAGGCGCTGTTGCTCGACGAGCCTACGAACCACCTGGATCTCGACTCGATCCACTGGTTGAAGAACTTCCTGAACCGGTATGAGGGCGTGCTGATCGTGATCTCGCACGATCGCCATTTCCTTAACGGGGTTTGCACTCACATTGCCGATATCGACTACGAAACCATCATTACTTATACCGGCAATTACGACGACATGGTCGTGGCCAAGACGCAGATTCGTTCGCAGATCGAAGGACAGAACGCGCAGCGCGAAAAGAAAATTGCGCAGCTGAACGAATTCATTGCGCGATTTTCGGCCGGCACGCGTTCGAGCCAGGTGCAGTCGCGGCGTAAAGAAGTGGAGCGGTTGCAGGTGACGGAACTCGCGAAGTCGAATATACAGCGCCCGTTTTTGAAATTTGAACAGAAGCGCCCGTCGGGAAAACACATTCTGGAACTGGAAGCGTTGACCAAGTCTTACGACGACGCGCCGGTAATTCGCAGTTTTACTGCAAGCATCACCCGGGGCGAGAAGATCGCGCTGATGGGACGCAACGGCGCGGGCAAAACAACTTTGCTAAACGCACTGCTCGCGAAATCTCCCACAGTGCCTGAGTCCGAGTTGCGCAAGACCAGCGGCTACGACGGCGAATTCCTGACCGGCGGAAAAGTAATCTGGGGGCACGAGGCTGCCGTGGGCTACTTTGCCCAGGACCATAAAGCGCTGATCGAGCCCGGCATGACGGTGTTCCAGTGGCTGCATCAGTGGGACCTATCAGCCGCGCACGAAGAAATTCGCGGCCTGCTCGGACAAATGCTCTTCCCTCGTGACGATGCCGATAAGCGCACGGACGTTCTTTCCGGAGGCGAGGCGGCCCGCCTAATTTTCTGCAAACTCATGCTGCAGAAACCGAACATCCTGGTGCTCGACGAACCTACGAACCATCTTGATCTCGAATCCATCAACGCGCTGAACATTGCCCTGCAGCGGTATCAGGGCACGGTGTTGCTGGTGACGCACGACGAAGACCTCATCGACGAAGTGGCCACGCGCATTTGGCATTTCGAAGGCGACCACAAGATCACCGACTTCAAAGGCGTTTACGAGGAGTATCAGGCGGGAGTGCCAGCGTAACATTTCTTTAATCCCCATCTCTTCCAGCTATTGAACCGCCTGCATTTATCAGTTGAGTTCTACACTGTCTGTGCTTGTTCGGTTTATACTTCGCAACCGGGCACCTCGATGTTCGTCTTGGAGGAGTTATGCGGTTCCTCTCTGCGCTGATTGCTAGTTTCTTCTTACTGATCGGAGCGATTTGGGCTGATGAAGGCCACCACCACGCTCTTAGCGAGGAAGCTGCACTCGTTTCAATACGAGAAGACCCGCGAAGGGTTCGTAGAAATTGTGCAGCAAGACCCCAAATGCGCCATGGCTTACTGGGGCATCGCGATGTCGCATTACCACGGCTTGTGGGACAACGGGGACATGAATGCGGGGCGTTCAGCGCTCCGCAAGGCACAGGAAATTGCGGCGGCAACTCCCTCCACCACAGCGCGAGAAAAATCTTATATTGACGCGTTAGCCGAAATCTACAAAGAAGACGCCCAGGACAAAGTTGCCCATGCGCAGCACTTCGAGCAGAAAATGGCAGAGATGCAAGCGGCGTATTGGGACGATAGCGAAGCCGCAATTTTTCATGCGCTGACGCTTGCCATAACCGCGCCGAAGACGGACAAGACCTTTGCCAACCAGCGGAGGTGCGGTGAGATCCTGGAGCCGATCTTCGCCAAGAATCCTCATCATCCCGGAGTAGCGCACTACATCATCCATTGCTACGACAATCCGGTGCTGGCGGAAAGAGGGCTAGGTGCTGCGCGACTGTACGCGAAGATTGCGCCCGCCTCTGCACACGCTAACCACATGCCGTCGCACATCTTCACCCGCGTGGGTTCGTGGGACGAGTCCATCAGCTCCAATCTCAGATCGGCAGAACTTGCGTCGGCTGACGAAGCTGCATCGCAAACTGGAGAGGCCCGTGACCAGCATCTCCATGCGATGGATTACCTGGAATATGCGTATCTGCAAAGCGGGCGCGTGAAGCAAGCCAAGGCGGTCGTTGATGAGATGAATTCGCTGAAACCGGTTGCTGGCATAAGCCTGACTGGAGGATACGGGAACGCTGCGATTCCGGTGCGCTATGCCTTGGAACGCGGCGATTGGCAACTGGCCAGCGCCCTGGAAGCGAGCGGCGAAGGAGCATCGCTGAGGGATTCTTCTGCGAGTCAGAGTCAGTATTGGTCGAATCAGATCGAAGTGCAACGGCGTGAAGTGGCCGCGTGGCTTTCCGAAAAAAGTGGCAAGCCGCCCGATGCGATCGCTATGATGCGATCCGCCGCTGAGCTTGAAGAAAGTATGGACAAGCATGCGGTGACTCCCGGAGCGGTGATTCCCGCGCGAGAAATGCTGGCAGAACTTTTGGCGATTCATAAGCAGGCCCAAGCGGCGCTCGATGAGTATCAGGCGGTATTGAGAGTTGCTCCCAATCGCTTCAATGCGCTATATGGAGCGGCAAGTGCGGCGGAGGAGGCGGGGAATGCGGTCCTCGCACATGAGTTGTGGAACAAACTGAACGAAGTCGCAGTCGGAGATGAGCGGCCGGAGCTTGTTTCAGCTCGCAAAAAACTTGCCATGTTTGCGACACCACGTAACGAAACCACCGTGCGGACATCGTCCGAAGTCAAATGAAGCCTCAGCGGAAGAACTGCCGGAAGCACGGCGCCTCAAGGGCATTTAGAGCAACCGGTAAACGATGGTCTTTTTCTGTGCAGTCCTCGAAAGAAGAAGGCTGCGCAATTCTCAATTGGCTCGATGCCACAAACTGAGACTGGCTCTTGTTCAACGACCAACTTCAATTTCATTGAGGATAGGTGCTTTCTGCTCTCCCACTTCTGCAAAAAACGGGCAGAAGTGGGGTGCGGTACCCCGCCGCCAACGCCGAGGCTTTCCCACTTTGTTCGCCTGTACTTCTAATTCTGAGTCTCGGAAAAACAGG
Source organism: Acidobacteriota bacterium (assembly GCA_003224815.1). Classification (GTDB taxonomy): domain Bacteria; phylum Acidobacteriota; class Terriglobia; order Terriglobales; family Acidobacteriaceae; genus Gp1-AA145. The sequence continues at coordinate 3,874 of QHZW01000467.1, forward strand.
CTCATCTTAGTTGAATCCAAATCAGCGGAACTTGGCATCAACGTGACGATCTGCTGGAGAAAAGTAAGCATGAGCCGATCTCGATTGATTATTTGCCTGGTGACCGCAATTATCAGCTCGATTTCATCCGCTCAAACCACGAGCCCGTACTACCACAAATTCTCCAGCCTACAGCAGGGCAAGGGTTGGGGTGGATATGCCCTGCTCTCCCCTAGTTGGTCGATCTGCAGCTCGTGCTCGCCGACCGGCAGCTTAGTGAATTGGTCGCGAACGCCGGGGATATCGTCGCCTGCACTGAGCGGCAGCAGCTCGACGAAACATAGCATCGGAGGCTCGCGGCCGTACTCCGATGTTCTTTGGAACAATCACATTGTCGGTTCGTTCTCGTCCCAGGGGCTACCGGATTACAGCAACACGATTACCAACAACGTGCACAATTTCATCTACGACGTATATTTCTACGCGACCAGCGTGTCCTACTCGCAGGCTGTCGAATTTGACATCAATCAGTTCACGCGCGGACATTCGTTCATATGGGGACATGAATGCCGCATTGCTGGTGGTCACCAATGGGACATTTACGACAATGTAAACAAGAAGTGGGTCCCAACTGGAGTCTCGTGTTGGCCGAAAAATAATGCGTGGAACCACGTCGTGATCCAGGTACAAAGGACCTCAGGTGGGAATTTGCTGTATAAGTCGATCTCGTTGAACGGAACAACTCACACGCTGAATATTTCTAAACCGCCGGGTAGCTCGAGCTGGAGCGGAGTCACTATTAATTATCAGCAGGACGGGAATAGCAGCATGTGGGACTATTCGGTTTGGCTTGATAAGCTGACTTTCACCATCTGGTAGAGCAAACGCCCGTTCGGTAGGAACGAGCGTTTTGCGGGCGCCAACTCTGGAATTTCTAATTATTGATGCGCCGCACTACGGAGATAATCTTCCACTCACCGACGGGTGAAGGTGGCTTGAGGAGCTTGGTCTCTATTTTCGCCGACTTCAGTTATTCGCTCCGCCAACTGATGAGGGCGCCGGGATTCGCGAGCACAGTGATCGCAACACTGGCTACTGGTATCGGGGTAAGCGCAGCCATGTTTACGGTCGTGGACCGCGGGTTGCTGCGGCCGTTGCCCTACCGCGCACCCGCACAATTAGTCGAAATCAAAGAGGCTGGCAAAAAAGGCCCTTCGATGTTTGGCGCTGCGTTCCTGGATATACAGCAGTGGCGCGAGCGGAGTCATAGCCTTCAGAACATCGCATTCCACACAAACGACAAACCTACTTCTTTTCTTGAGGGAAACGGCGATGGGTCGCGGTTTCCAAGATTCGAATGAGGAATTCGCGCGCAACGGTGACACCGAGATGGCAGTGTTGAGTGACGCCGTTTGGCGAGATGGATTCGGCGCTGACTCGAACATTCTCGGCAAGGTCATCAAGCTGAACGGCAATCCGTACACCGTCATCGGAGTCATGCCGCGCGGGTTCCAATTCCCGTTCAATCCAGAGAAGCCACAGATATGGATCCCGATTGAGCTCGGAGAATCGGACAAAAGCCGGATCAAGAATGCAACCCCCGAATATCGAATCATCGCTCGAGTGAGAAATGGCTTCAGCATCCATGCGGCCAAAGCGGAGCTGGCAGTCCTCCAGGCTGAGGTAGCGGAACAATATACCGATCCGCGTGCCCGCGAAAATGTCACATCTGTAGAGGTGCGGGCCTATAGCGAATCGGTGGTGGAAGGCAATGTCAGATCGGCATTGCTGGCGTTGCTTGCAGCCGCGGGTGTGTTGTGGCTGATTGCATGCGTCAACGTGACGAGTCTCATGTTGGCGCGAGCGGCCGTGAGGCAACGCGAGATCGCCGTTCGCGCCGCGCTCGGTGCGACCCATTGGCGAATCGCGCGGCAACTGCTCGTGGAGGGACTCCTTCTGAGTGGGGTCGCTTGTTTGATTGCGCTAGGTCTGATTTTCTCAGCTTTGTCGGTGTTTCGAAGAGAACTCGTCACACAGTTCAAGGTTGATGTGGGATTTACGGCAAATATCAAACTCATTTCCTGTCTGGTCGGTCTGACCGTGCTGAGCGCCATGATTTCTTCGGTTTGGCCATCATTTGTCACGGTGAAAACGTCGATCGATCCGTTACTCAGGCAGGGTGGCGTGAAGGGCGGTGGGAGGATCCATCACCGCACGCGGGGATTATTGGTTGTTAGCCAGGTCGCGATGTCACTGACGCTTCTGATCGCTTGCGGGCTGCTACTGCGTACTATTTTTGCATTGAAGCATGTCTCCCTCGGCTTCAGAACAGATCATGTGATCGTAGCCGATCTGGTGATTCCGGCGTATAAGTTCGATGGAAGAAATATGACGACGGAGTTGTACCAGCCACTGGTAGAGCGGGTGGAACGGATGCCGGGAGTGCGGGCAGCCTCGCTCACGACGGCTGTTCC
>QHZW01000047.1:0-14948 GCA_003224815.1 Acidobacteriota bacterium
CAACATTCCGGATAGTCCGCGCGCGTCAGCCAGAATGAGCAACCAGGCTCTTTCCGCACTTCTGCAGCAGCAAGCGGGAATTGAAGCTATTCTTCACTACACTTGCCGCGATCGAAATGTCTTGTGCATTCAGTCAGATCTTTTGGGCGCGGCGGCGATCGGCATACGGAATCTCATTTGCATCACTGGCGACCCCCCCAAGATGGGCGGCTATCCCGACGCGACTGCCGTGTTCGATGTGGACGCAATCGGTTTGGTAAATATTGTTCACAATCTCAATCGCGGTCTCGACATTGGTGGCAACCCCATTGGAAACGGGACGGCCTTCGTGATCGGCGTTGGAGCGAATCCTGGCGTGCCGAACCTCGACGAAGAGATCCGCCGTTTTGAATATAAGGTACAAGCCGGCGCGGAGTACGCCGTTACACAGCCGGTATTCGATTTGTCTCTGCTGGAAAAGTTTCTTCGCCGGATTGAGTCTTACAAGATTCCTGTGGTCGCGGGCATATGGCCGCTGGTCAGCGCTCGCAATGCGGAATTCATGAAGAACGAACTTAGAGTGTCAGTACCAGATTCGATTCTGGACCGCATGGGCAAAGCCGTAAACCCCGAAGCCGCGCGACATGAGGGTGTCGCCATTGCGCGCGAGATGCTCATTGCGGTGCGTAGCATGGTTCAAGGCGCACAGATCAGCGCTCCGCAAAGTCGTTACTCTTCCGCTGTGGATGTGCTCGAGGCGCTGGGAACTTCAGGCATTGGCGCGGGCGCACTGCAGTAGGTCGTGTCCTGGGTAATGGCTATAAGGACACGACTTGGTCGTGAACCTTAGATCGGAAAACGTTTTCACTACAGTTTTTCCCCGATAGCATCTAGGTGTATTGTGTGTAAACCTCTCTAAACAGGAGTTTTCCCGCTTGCCAAAATTTGAAGACTGCATTCAGCGCCTTGAGAAAATTGTTCAGGAGCTGGAACAGGGAGATGTGCCTCTGGAAAAGTCGCTCACGCTTTTTGAAGAAGGGATGCAGCTTTCGTCTTCCTGTCGTAAGGAACTCGAAGAAGCAGAAGGGAAAGTGGAGATTCTCCTCAAGCAAAACGGAAAATTACAGGCGGAGCCGTTCGAACGCTAAAGCGCGCCGTTCGGTCCCGCGATAGTCCAGCCCAACACACGCTCCAGTGGTTTCCGCAGGAGTTTAGCTGCCGTAGACAAGCGGCGACGAGGAATTTATGCACGCTACTCACATCGTCCTGCTACAAAGCGATCCAAACGTTGCCACCATGCTGTCAAGCTCTCTGCGTAATTCGTTCAATGGCGTTCACCTGGCCAACTCCATGGATGATCTCCGTCACGTTGCAGCGAAACACCAACCGTCCGCCATCATCCTTGACCTTGAGGCAGCCAGCCTGTCAGAAGTTGAGGAACTAAAGCGCCAGTTCCATGGGACTCGCATCGTCTGTAATCATCGAGTGGCTGACGAAGAGATGTGGACTCGAACGCTAACGGCAGGAGCAGACGATTTCTGCCCTTCGAATGATGTACGCGCAATCCTTTCAGCGGCGACCCCCGCCCAGGAAAAGTCGCGCATGATGGTAGCGTAGTTTCTAGTCTTTCCCGTTACGAGGCGCCGATTCGGCGCCTTTTTCATTTGGCGATAACATCGCTTGGCGCTGCGGGGGCGACAAAAACCCGCTTGCTATACTCACTTCCATGCTCGCGGAAACGCTCGAAGCCGGACGAAAGTTTACAGACTCAGCGCTTGAGCGCCTGCTTCCAGGATCCGACGAACGGCCGTCTTCAATCCACAGAGCGATGCGGCACAGTGTTTTTGCCGGAGGAAAGCGAATCCGCCCGATTCTTTGCATTGAAGCCGGACGCGCAATAGCGGGAGGCGTTCCGGATGGAATTGAAGACGTGGGCGCTGCGCTGGAGATGCTGCATACCTATTCGCTCATCCATGACGATCTTCCTGCCTTGGATAATGACGATCTTCGGCGCGGTCGCCCTACATGTCACAAGGTTTTTGGAGAGGCGACAGCTATTCTGGCTGGAGATGCGCTGCAAACTCATGCCTATCAAGTTTTGTCGCAGCTACATTGTTCCGCCGAAGCACGCGTGCGCATTATCGAGGAAATCGCGCGGGGGACGGGAACAATCAATGGAATGATCGGTGGTCAGGTCGTTGATCTCGAAGCCGAGCACAAAAAGCCGGACAATGAAACCTTGGAATACATTCATCGTTCAAAAACTGCGGCGCTGATCACCGCCAGCGTTGTAAGCGGCGGGATCTACGCAGGCGCATCGGATGAGCAGGTTGAATATTTGCGGCGCTATGGGCAAGCAATCGGGCTGGCGTTCCAGATCGTTGACGACATACTCGATGTAACTCAAACGTCAGAGCAATTGGGCAAAACCGCCGGCAAAGACATAGCGTCGGAGAAAGCCACTTATCCAGCACTTTTCGGGATTGAGAAGTCCCGTCAAAAGGCCGCTTCCCTGCTCCACTCCGCATCCCAAGCTCTTGAACAAATTCAGGGCCGGGGAAACGTGCTCCGGGCCTTAGCACAATTCTTGATCGAACGGGAAAAGTAACCCTCAAGAGTGCTCGAATCTGCATTGATCTTTGTGCAATTCCTGCCGATAGCCTCCATAGACGACTATGATCTGGAACTTACAGGCACCAAAACGTTATACTTAGCTCACTTAAGTTCCTCAGCACGAGTGCCTCAGGACTTCATCTCGCTGACGCAATTGAAAGAAGGTCAATGAAGAAGAGCAATTCTCCTCGAATTTCCTATTTCTCGATGGAAATCGCCCTTGAACCGGATATTCCCACGTATAGCGGGGGCTTGGGGATTCTTGCCGGCGATACGCTCCGCTCCGCCGCTGATCTGGGCGTACCGCTGGTAGCTGTGACGCTCGCTTATCGTAAGGGATACTTTCGCCAGATTCTCGATCAGGCGGGGAACCAGTTTGAGGAGCCGCAGGAGTGGTCTCCGGAAAATCAACTGACTGCCGCGAAGATCCAAGTAATGGTGGAAATCGAAGGGCGTCCGGTCGCAGTGCGCTCATGGAAGTACACGATTACTGGAGTCAGCGGCGACACCATCCCGGTCTATCTGCTGGACACCGATCTCCCCGAAAACTCCGAATATGACCGCCACCTTACTGACTCCCTGTACGGAGGCGACCAGCGCTATCGCCTCGCGCAGGAGATAATCCTCGGGTTCGGCGGCTTTCGTCTGCTGGATAAGTTATATCCGGGGCAGATCGAAACCTACCACATGAATGAAGGGCACTCGGCGCTGCTCTCTCTGGGATTGCTGGAGCGACGACTGGACCAAAGCTTTGCCGGGCGATTAAAGCAGCTCGACATCGATGGCATCCGCGAAATGTGCATTTTTACGACGCATACGCCGGTGCCAGCTGGACACGATCAGTTTCCACGTAGCCTGGCAGTGCAGGTGCTGGCGCGCGATCTCGTATCCCTGCTTGATGAGGCTGAGGCGTGGGAACGTGATGCGCTGAACATGACCTATTTGGCGCTGCGCTTCTCCGGCTACGTGAACGGAGTCGCCATGCGCCACGGCGAGGTTTCCCGCGGGATGTTTCCGAGTTATGACATCAGCGCCATCACAAACGGAGTTCACGCTCTTACCTGGACATCACCTTCGTTCAACGAATTATTTAATTCCTATATCCCCGATTGGCGGACGGACAACAATTACTTACGCTATGCGATCAGCATTCCGTTGCCGGCTATCCGGCAGGCGCATGCCGAAGCCAAAACCGAGCTGTTCGAGGAAATCGGTCGCTCATTTGGCGTGCAGCTGGATCCGAAGGTCTTCACCATAGGCTTTGCTCGCCGGGCCAGTACGTACAAGCGCGCCGACTTGCTGTTCGAAAATCCGGAGCGGCTCCGAAAAATTGCCCGCGACGTTGGCCCCATTCAGCTGGTCTATGGTGGCAAAGCTCACCCCCACGACGAGGGCGGGAAAAATCTGATCCGTCGCGTGGTTGGCAGCTCTTCTGGACTTTCTGATGTGATCCGCACGGTTTACGTCCAGAACTACGACATGCGCTGGGGAAAGCTGATCACCTCTGGAGTTGACCTCTGGCTGAATAACCCCATGCGGCCCCAGGAGGCCTCCGGTACGAGTGGAATGAAAGCGGCACTGAATGGAGTCCCCAGCTTCAGCGTAGTCGATGGCTGGTGGGCGGAGGGACATATTGAAGGTGTCACGGGTTGGTCGATCGGGAGCAGCGAACTCGCAGAAGATCCCTCTGTCGAGATCGCGGCGCTGTACGACAAGCTGGAACGCGAAATCATCCCGATGTTCTATGGCCGTCCGAATCGATACACCGAGGTGATGCGGTTCGCCATCGCGCTAAATGGTTCATTCTTCAACACGCAACGCATGGTCCTGCAATACCTTAGCAACGCATACAAAATGCAGCGCGACGTGGCCGTACCGGTCTGAGCAGGCGCGTGCGGGACTAGATTCACGGATCGACGCTATCCTGCCACTTGCTTCACGAGTCAAGATTAAGTAGCCTCTCCGGGTAGCTTCTACAAACCCTACCAGCATCCAAAACGCTGTATGTTCCCTTGGCGCAAACGCAAGCCTCAGGAAGAGGAACCACTGGTTCCTCATGGACTAGTCTGGCAGGCTACTGAGGAACCCATGCCTCCCAGGGCGGAAAGCAGCAAACCAAACACGCCGCCGAACGCCACCACCATCACTCCGCCGCCGCAAATTCCTCCAGCGGCGAAGATGCCAATGGGTCGAGTCGAAGCCGGTGCCACGCCGCCGGTCAACCTAGGCAACTTAGCGCCTAAGCTCGATGACATTCCACAGCCTTTACCTTGGGCGTCCCTGAATGTCAAAGATGCGATCAAGAAGCCCCCGGTATTCGATGACGCAAGTTTCTGGCGAACGCCAGCACGAAGCGCGAACGTCAGTGGGATCTCTTCCGTTCCAAACAAGTCTGCACCGATTGAAGATAAACCTGAGATTAAACTCGCTTCCCCCGCGAAGGCCATTAACGATCGAGAAACTTCCAGAAAGACGCTTCCGCGTGTTTTCGTAGATTGCAAAAGAGAATTCGGCGGCGCCTTGTCGGAAGCGCGTCACGCCGTAGCAGAATTATCCGCGAACGCGAAACATGTATACGCGGCATGGAAAGTCAGAAGGAACATTACACAAGCAAGGCAGGACGCGGAGACGCGGATTGCTCATTTGCGAATCGATGGGTCGCGGCAAAAAAGGGCGGCGCTGCGAAAGCAAAATCTTTCGTTAAGGATGACCGCTGTCATCTCAGCTGCCCAAGAGGTAGCCTCCGGCATCCAAGAAAAAGCGGCTATCGTCTTCGAAAGCGCTGGGCAGCTTGCGCGCAGGATGTCGGCACGTCGAGTCAGGATTCGGATCGCGGCTGGGGGGGAACTGGCTATATTTTTTCGGCGAATAAAGCGCACACACGGCGGATTGCGACTCGCACTTCAGCGGAATTCCCGGCTGGCGACTTCGATGACGATGGCGGCTTTGTCGGCGGTGTTGACTTTGGGGTTGATTCTGCTTGTGAGCCGATCTCAGCCATCAGCAAGCGCAGGCACTCGCGTTGTGATTTCGCCGCCGCAGCAGCGAAGTTCGGCTGCCCAACCTGTACACTCTGAGCCAAGTAAATCTTTCGCCTCTAACTCAGGTCAATCCGCACCGGTTCCAGCCGGAAACATCTCGTCCGCAAAACCGTCAGCAGCGGTCAGCACGGCATTGCGCACGCCGATTAAGCCTTCTCGATCCAAAGCGGCAGCGCGGCGTCCGCACCCTAATGAAGATGAGGATTATGTTGCGCGCGATACTTACGTTTATTACGGCGCAAAAGGCAAGCAGTCGCGATAGGCAATTATGAGTTACTTAGTCGCAACCAGTCGATTCACGTCGTCGGAATAATCCTTCTTCTCCAGTCCATGCACCGAGCGGTTATATTCGTCAACCTTTGACGAATAATTCATCGAGCAGAACTTTGGGCCGCACATGGAACAGAACGCGGCTTCTTTGTAGTAGTCATCCGGAAGGGTTTCATCGTGCATGGCGCGCGCGGTTTCAGGATCGAGCGACAGCGCGAACTGTTTTTCCCAATCAAATTTGTAACGAGCGTAACTCAGCGCGTTGTCTCGGTCCTGGGCGCCCGGACGGTGCCGCGCGAGATCGGCCGCATGCGCTGCGATCTTGTAGGCAATAATTCCATCCTTCACGTCTTTTTCGTTAGGCAAGCCGAGGTGCTCCTTCGGTGTGACATAGCAGAGCATCGCCGCACCGTGCCATCCGATCATTGCCGCGCCGATCGCAGACGTAATGTGGTCATATCCTGGCGCAATATCGGTTACCAGCGGACCCAGAGTGTAGAACGGAGCTTCGTAGCAAAGCTCGCGCTCTTGATCAACCTGCTCTTTTATTTTGTCGAGCGGAACGTGGCCGGGCCCTTCGATCATCACCTGCACATCATGCTGCCATGCGGTCTTAGTAAGTTCGCCGAGAGTCTTCAGTTCTGCAAACTGGGCTTCGTCGCTGGCATCGGCAATGCAGCCGGGACGAAGGCCGTCGCCGAGTGAAAATGAAACATCATGCTTGGCAAAAATCTTGCAGATGTCGTCGAAACACTCATAGAGAAAATTCTGTTTGCGATGATGCGCCATCCACTGGCCCAGAATAGCGCCCCCGCGGCTCACGATCCCGGTAATCCGCTTCGAGACCATTGGTAAATACTGAATAAGAACGCCTGCATGGATGGTCATGTAGTCCACCCCTTGCTCAGCCTGCTCTTCAATCACTTCGAGCATGATTTTGGCGTCGAGATCTTCGATGCGCTTCACCCGCGAAACCGCCTCGTAGATCGGTACCGTGCCAACAGGAACAGGCGAATGCCGGAGAATAGCTTCGCGAATCTCGTGAATGTCACCACCGGTCGAAAGATCCATCACGGTATCCGCACCATAATGAACCGCGGTGTGCAGCTTGTTCAGTTCATCGGCAATATTCGAGGTGACTGCGCTGTTGCCGATATTCGCATTGATCTTGCATAAGGACTGGACACCAATCGCCATCGGCTCCAGCTCAGGATGATTGATATTCGCGGGAATAATCATGCGCCCACGGGCGACTTCATCGCGCACCAACTCGGGCACAACTTTCTCGCGGGCCGCCACATACTTCATTTCTTCGGTGATTACACCGTTCCGCGCATAGTGCATCTGGGAGAAATTGCCGTCGCTGTTCTCTGCCTTGCGGTGCGAAATCCACTCCGCCCGTGGCCCCGGAGCTTCATGGCTAGAGTGGCCGTTTCCGTTGTGACCATTTCGGTTGTGTCCGTTGCCGGAAGGCATGACTTACGATCCTTTGATGTTCGAGATTAGAAGTCAATTATACGCGGGCAGATTCAGCAGAAACTCCGAATCGACAACTTACGCTTGTGTCATCTCAGCAGCTTGCCGCGCGCGCATCGGCCAGGTAGCGCTAACGAATCCTAACGCGTAAACGAGACCGATGACCGAGAATCCCGCGGTAAGATTGCGCTGCGCAACCGCGCCTACGAGATAGGACTGCAGAATCTGCAGGGCAGTTCCAGCCGCATAGAAAGCATTCTGAACACGTCCCATGAAGTGCTGCGGAATCTGCTCCATCAGGCTGGTATTCATGGCAACACCGGTGATGCCCCGTCCTGAACCCATCAGGGCATAAATGAGCACCGCGAGCGCCAGAAATGGCATAGTCGGAGCGGAAATCATCAGAACTGTGAGCAGACCAAGCGAAATCGCAATTGACCGACGCGCGCCGAATTTTTTAATCATCAGCGGCGCATAGAACGCGCTTACAAACGCGCCCACACCCCAGCCTCCATTCAACCATCCGTAGCCGACGGCGCCGGCATGAAAGACTTCGCTGAGAGGCGGCGTAACCACGACGCCTGTCATCATGGCTGACAGAAATAGCGCCCAGCTCAGACCGAGCGCAGACTCGGCAGCAACGATGTCTGCGTGCAACTCCGCCGGACGGGGCACAACGTGCCGTCCCTTCCGCACCGCGAAGTAGCACAGAAACGAAACTACATAGGTGCTGACGTCAATCAGCAGAACACCGCCAAGGCCAATCTTGTTGAAAACGAAGCCGACGATCGAACCCGCGATCAGCCATCCGCCCTGCACCCCGGCAAGCAGAAAAGTATTGGCGTGAACAAATTCTTTGCCCGGCGTCAACTCCTGAATGAGGGCGGTAATGGTTGGCCAAAACATCCAGAAACCGGCAGCCACCAGCATGTTCATCGCATACAGTTCCCAGATTTTCACTCTGCCAGCAAAAGCCAGCAGCGAAATCGCCAGAATGATGATCGCGCGTAGCGAATCGAGCCACATCACCAAACGGCGACGGTCTTCACGATCGATGATGACACCTGTAAAGGGCAGGAGCAGCAGCGCAGGAAGCGTCTGCACCACGGCGAATGTGCCTAAGGCAATCTCGGAATGGGTAGTCTGCAGAATGTACCACGCAACGGCGGCGGAATTCATGCCGCTGCCGATCATGGATACAAGATTCGCGGCGAAGATGAAACGCAAACCTTTTTTCTGCAGGATTGAACGCATGAGTTACTGTATGCGATCACCGCGGGAATCGCCAAACCAGAACAATCCGTCTCGTAATTTCAGGGGTTTGAGGCATAAAATTCTTACATCGGAGGGTTTGTGATGAACGCTGGAAAAAGAATAAATCGAGAGACGCTTAAGGCGCTCTACCGCAGGGTACTTGAACGCCTGCGACGTAGGCGTGAGCCGCAAGAACCGAAGGACCCATTTGCCTACGTCGCAGCGCCGAAGAAACCAAGACCTTCTGCGGGCAACGCCGCGGCCGTCGCAGAACTCCCTGAAGAGTAGCCCTTTTCTTCACGTCCTTCGCGATCTTTGCGGTTAGACGATTACGGCCCTATGCCGTTCGTGGTGATGCTTTCTTTGGGACTCCTCCGCCTAAACTCTGTTCTGGCGCAACCTAAAACGCACTCTATTCGCTTCCGCAATCACGTAAACAATCAGAATCAACATGATCGGCTCAATTGGGTGCTTGTATCGAGGAAATGGATTCACCAGGTAATACGGCAGCGGATATATGACGAGAAACGGCGCGAGCAGCCATCGGTAAGGGTTGCTTCGCAGGAACATCAGCGCTATTCCAGCAAATGAAAATAACGCTGCGAGAAAAAACTGGGTGTGACGTGCGACGCGAAAATCATAGCCGTGAACGACAGTTGCCTGCGGCGGCGCAGCCCAAAAGTACCACACACGTTCAGCGGTGAACCGCAAAAATTGTGCGGAATGCTCGCGAATGAACTCCTGAAACTGTTTTTTCTTTTCATCCATGAAGCGAATCTCGCCGAGTTCCTGAAAACGACGCATGGTGGCCGGATCGTTTCCCGGATGTTCGCTGCGCGTCCACAGTCCGGATGAAGAATTATTATTCGCTTCATAGAGTTCCAACGGCAGGTTGTCCCGGATCAGGATGAAACGGCCAAATGTCGAGTAGTTACGAATTGTCCAAGGCACGAGGCAAATGACGAATACTGCGAGAGCTGTATTGGTGAGCGCGATCAATCCCCAGAGCAAGCCAAACCAAATCCAGTCCCGTCGTTTTGTGGAGGTTGCATCGGCCATGCTCATTGCGAGCCAGAAAGCGAGCGTCAACAGGAAGGTTGAAAAGCTCGCCTCCCACACAACTCGAACGGGCCAATAAATCAGGTATGGAAATACTGCCCAGGCCCACGCCGACCAACGCGCGACTGTGTTTCCAAAGATTCGTTCCGCGATCAAAAAAATGGTCCAGCAGGTTAATGCAGCGAAAATGCTGTTGAAGGCGAGAACCATCCACGCTGACGCGGCACTGTAAACCCCGAAAACTTTGAAGATCCAACCCAGAAGGTACGGATAAACCGGCGCCGTCCATGCGCTGGGGCCAGAATCGAGATCAGTAGGCGAACTGAAGCCATGCCCCTGCGCGATGGAACGCGCAAGTCGCCCCATTTCCCATCCGAATTGAAAATGGTCGCGGCGAGGCGTGATGCGATAAGTGTGGCCAATCGTAATTACAGCCAGCCGTAAAAGAAGCGCGACCAGCACAATAAACCAAACTGAGTGTCGGAACGTACGCGGCCGCGGCGATGGCGCGATTGTGGCGGAGCCTACGATCCGGGACACGCTCGTCGGATTCACCTCGCCAGAGTACCGCAAAACAACCCCTTTCCGGATAATCGTGCTTGCAGGCGGGGCTGTTCAGAGATACGATTTCCGGCGCAACACAGGAGTCGCCCATGACCCGCGCATGCCCTTTGATCTTCGCAACCCTTGTGTACGCCAACCTCGCTTTCGGTCAGGTTCAGACGCTGACAATTCCCGCTGGTTCCCCCGAAGACAAAGATCTGACGGCAATCACCGCCGAACAGGACAATCAGAAAAAAATCTCGATGTACCAGGATTACATCCAGAAATACTCAGCCAACAACACGGCCGTCGCCTATGCAAACTGGCAACTTGCGCAATCGTATCAGGCGGCAGGCGATCTGCAGAAAGCATTCCAGGCTGGCGACCAAGCCGTAGCCGCTGCACCACACAGCCTCGACATTCTGGTTTCGCAGGTCACGATTGCCCAGCAACTCAAGAATAGTTCGGCAGTGTTCAAATACGCGATCGCCGGCGGTGAAGCTTATAACTCCATTGACAAAGAAACCAAACCCGCCGAAATCACAGCCGAACAGTTTGCTTCCGATCAGGAGACGCAGAAGTCGAATAATAAAAGCTCGTATGAATTTTTTCAGAACTCCGCGTTCAGCGCCATCTCTGGTGAGACCGACGCGAAGACCCGCATGGATGAGATCGAGAAGTTCTCGGCGACCTTCGCAAAGTCGGGCTTGGATGAACAACTCGCGTCTTATGCGATGCTCTCGCTTTCCCAGTTGAAGGACAATAAGCGATTAGTTACGTTTGCAGAGAAAGCCCTGGAAACCAATCCTAATAATTTGGCGGCCCTAGTAATGCTGGCCAACTCTTACGCGGATGCAAACGAACCGGTGAAGGCTATTTCTTATGCCCAGAAGGCCATCGTCGCAGCCAAAGCTGATGCGCCAGATGCGGACCGGTCACGCAAGATTGCCGCTGGTTCTGCTCACTGCACTCTGGGGCGCGTTTACGCAAACCAGGGCAAAACCTTGCTTTCGATCACAGAGTTAAAGTCAGCTACGGCCCTGCTGAAAGGCCAAGACGAGCAACAATTCGCAATCGCCGGATACTATCTCGGGTGGGATTATGCAAAGTTAAGCAAATTGACCGAGGCACGTGCGGTGCTGACCGAGGTAGCAGCGATTTCCGGCCCAGTCCAAACTACCGCAAAGGATTTGCTTACGAAGGTCAACACTGCGCGAGCCGCAGGCAAGTAATCTACTTGCGTGCCAATTCGTCGGAAAGCAAGTGTGCCTTGTACGCCAATGTGTGTGCCCGGCGCAGGTCGCCCGCATCTGATGCATCCTTGGACTGCCGGACGTAAGAGCGAATCTGATCAAGCATGCTTTGCTGTGGGTCCGAAAGTTGACGTCCAGTGATTGCTTTTAGATTCGAATCGGTCGTGGCAAGTAATTGGGCTGTGTTTTCGCGGCTGTGAAATTCCTGTTCCTGGGTCATTGCCGGCGCTAGTTGCCCCGAGTTGTCTTTCGTCCCTCCGTTCCGCACCACGACCTTGCCCGACTGATTCGCAGGAGAAGTCTTCTTCGCCGGAGCGCGTTTCTTTGTTGAATGTTTGCGCACAACCGGCTTTGCAGTGGGCTTTTTCTGTTCCGGTGTGCTTGGTTGCGGAGCTTCGGTTTTTGGCTGCTCGGGTCGCTGCGCAGGTTGGGTAGTTGCGTCGGGTTGACTCGCCGATGGAGTCTGTTCGTCAGTTTTGGGTTGACTGGAAGAAGATGGTGGCGACTGGTCCTGGGCCGGAGAAACCGAGACGCAGATCAATATGTGCAGAATGAGAAGACTCGGCCACCATAGAGCTCTCGAACGTTGCACATTGACCAGTTTTTTCATGTCAACCCTTGTGAGAAAAAATAACGTTCTCGTTCGCATCGGCATTGGCGACCGTCTCCAGCGGCGCGGGCCGATTCTCCGCAAGCGGCAACTGCAGCCGGAATGTGGTCCCTTTTCCTTCCACTGAATCGAATTCCACTGAACCGTAATGCCATTGCATGATCTGATAGGTCTGCGCCAAGCCGATGCCGCTGCCTGTTTTCTTCGTCGTGAAGTAGAGTTCGAATACTTTGTCCTGCACGGCTGCTGGAATCCCGGTGCCCTGATCGCGAATTTCAGTCACCACTGTACCGTCATCCTCACGCACAGTGATCGAAAGTGTGCCGCCGTCGGGCATAGCCTGAACACCATTAAGCACCACGTTAAGAGTCGCCTGTTTGATTAGACCCACACCAACTCTAACCGGAACATGCGCGTTCGGCAGTTCGCGAACCAGCTTGACCACGTGCTGCGCCGCATCGGGAGCGGCTAACAATGAAACTTCATCCAGAATCAGGCGCAGATCGGCATCTTCGATATGAAGGTCGCGTGGACGAGTGAAGTCCACCAGAATCTGCACCACTCGATCCAGCCTATGGATCTCACTATCAATAATATCAACGTGCCGGGTGGTATTGGGATCCACCTGCTGAAGCTTGTTGCGCAACAATTGCAGGTGCAAAACGATTGCGTTGATGGGATTCTTAACTTCGTGCGCCACTCCGCGGGTTACACGGCCACTGGCAGATATACGGCGCGATAATTCGATTTCATCTTCGATGCGCCGCGCTGATTCGGCATCACGCATAGTCAGAAGCGCGCCGATCTGTGTTCCCTTCTCGTGAATGAAGTCCACGGAAATTTGCACGCGGCGTCCGTTCGGCGTCTCAATTTCCTGCTGCTCGACGCTGTGACGCAAATGAAAGGCATCGAGTAACACCGATCCCAGGGCGGATTCTGCTGAAAATATTTCCTTCGCCGTGCGTCCGAGGAGTTCGCCACGGGAGCGTCCGAGAAAGCGTTCAACCGACGCGCTGACCAGCACCACGCGAGAGTCGCGCATCTGGCGGCCGAGGTTTGCGATTTTCTGACTGACCTGTCCGTATTCATCCACTGCCCCGGCTTCCGGGCGAACGTCGGCTCCATGCCCGGCCGTCATGCTGTCAAGACTGCGGCTGATATGTTCAAGGGGGCCCAGAGCGATATGCGAGAGAACTGCTGCAAGTATCAAAGAGCAGAGGATTGCGATTGCGGATAGCACGACTGCATGCTGCAATCGCGGCGTCAGTTCGTTCCGCAGGAAGACGGTCGAGACGCCGACACGAATGCTGCCAAAAACGCTGCCGTTCAACATCAGCGGCATACTGACTTCATAAACTACCGGTGGGTTATAAATCAGCTGGAGCTGACGCCGGAAGCCGGCCCCCTGCAGTAAAGAAAAATCCGGCCGCGCGGTGATCTTCTTACCAACCTGATTAGGATCAGTATCGAGAATGGCCTTTCCGTCGGAATCAAGGATGGCGGCGTCATAAATAGTCGGCCAGCTTCCGACTACCGAATCGAGCATGGTATTGAGATCGCGGTCCGTGCCCAGATAGTAGGCAATTCCGCGCCGCACAGATTC
This sequence comes from Acidobacteriota bacterium, assembly GCA_003224815.1. GTDB lineage: Bacteria > Acidobacteriota > Terriglobia > Terriglobales > Acidobacteriaceae > Gp1-AA145. The sequence goes on from QHZW01000047.1 coordinate 13,702, forward strand.
AGGATTGCTGGTATCGACACGCGTGCTGCTAAGATCGGGGGCCGCGCTGGTGGCCAGATACGCCAGATTTGAATTTAAATTTACTGCCGTGTCATACGCTGTGGCGATTCGCTGACGAAGAATCTGCGAGATGTAAATATATGAGGCGCCGGATACCAGCGCTGCCACCATGAACGTGATGGCAAGGACGATTTGGGTTCTACGCCGCATGCTGATTCGTTTTTAAGTCAACCAATTCGTCTTCCGCCGAGGCGCAGTGCGAAAAACCTAAGGCTCTTTTACTTCCTCCGCTTCTTCTCTGTCACTGCGCCCGTCGCCCGCTGCGCTGCCATATTCCTTCAGTTTGTTATGCAGAGTCTTCAAGCTGATTCCGAGAATGTCTGCGGCGCGGGTTTTGTTGTTATTCGTCGATTCCAGCGTCTTCAGGATCAGTAGCCGTTCGGCCTCGCCAACTGTCGTTCCAACCCCAACTCGAATCGAATCCGTGTCGTCGAGCGAGGGACGAAGGCTAGTATGACCAAATCCGGGAGGCAGGTGCTTGGTCTCAATCACCGGACCTTCGCAGACAATCACCGCTCGTTCGAGAGTATTGCGGAGCTCACGAACATTGCCAGGCCATGAATAGGCGCGAAACGCGTTCAGCACCGCTTCACTAACTGTCGCGACGCGGCGGCCGTGCTTAGCGCTCATGTCAGCCAACAGAGACTGCACCAGGTCCGGAATATCTTCACGGTGATCGCGCAATGGCAGCATGTGAATGTTGAAAACATTCAGCCGATAGTAAAGATCGTTACGCAGCTCGCCGCGCGCAACGGCTTCTTCGGGCACCTTGTTAGTGGCCGCGAGTACGCGGACGTCAACTGTGGTTTCAACCTTGCTTCCGAGGCGGCGCAGCTTACGATCTTCCAGTACTCGCAGCAACTTGGCTTGGGTTGCGATGGGCATTTCCCCAATCTCGTCAAGCAGCAGAGTTCCGCCTTCAGCCAGTTCGAATCATCCGGTGCGACGTTCAAGAGTGCCCGTAAACGCGCCCTTTTCGTGACCGAAAATTTCGCTTTCGATTAAGGTCTCGGGAATCGCTGCGCAATTGATCGCGATGAATGGCTTTGGTCGTCTCGGGCTAAGTTCATGGATAGTGCGTGCGACCAATTCCTTCCCGGTTCCACTGGCTCCGGTGATCAGAACTGATGCCGTGCTGGGCGCCACCAGTTCGATCAGCCGAAATATCTCCTGCATTTTTTTCGAAG
>QHZW01000047.1:15109-19584 GCA_003224815.1 Acidobacteriota bacterium
GGCATCTTCAGATCGGTGATGACAATAGACGGCGACCACGTGCTGACTTTTTCATAGCCTTCCTGGCCATCCGCTGCCGTCGCGGCGGTATATCCCCAGGAGTTGATGATTTCACCAAGTCCGGTACGCTCGTTTTCTTCGTCTTCGACGATTAACACCCTACTCTGATCCATTTGGTATTCATTATTCAGGCAGTTTGCCTTCGCCGCAAGCTGCCGTGGAAAGCTGCACCATTTGAAGGGCACAAGCTGCCGATTGCCTCCACTGTCTATCGATTACTATGGATGCACCGAAAATCATGTCCGAGTCTTTGTGGGGAGCAAAAGACCAAGCTGCAAGGCTAGCCGAGCTGACTGCCAGCACGGATGACCGCGCCAAAGAGCACCCTTTGCGCCGAGACGTTCGTTCGCTCGGAACCCTGCTCGGATGGGTCCTCGTTGAACAGACGGGCGAACCCCTGTTCCAAACGGTGGAGCAGCTGCGGCGGCTTCTGATCCAGGCGCGAGTCGGCCTCTCAGGAACATCGGGCAGCGATCTTCAGAACGCCGAAATGTCGCAAGCGCGTGAAATCATAGCCGCGCTTAACGTACAAGACGCATACAAAATCACCAAAGCGTTTTCTATCTACTTCGAACTTACGAATCTTGCGGAAACCAATCATCGCAAGCGCCGCCGGCGTGCAGCAAAGTTGTATTCGGGCCATCCACCGCTGCCCGGCTCTTTTCGTGGCACCTTACTGCGCATGCGCAACGCAGGCATAAACGGAGAGCAGGCATTGCAGGCGCTACGACAGGTGAAGATAATGCCGGTGTTCACTGCTCATCCGACGGAAGTTGCACGTCGTACGGTGCTGCAGAAACGCCGCCGAATTTCGCGATATCTGGAACTGCTTGATCGCCTGCCACTGCCGGAAGCTGATGCGCTCGCATTTGAAGCTGCCATTCTCACTGAGATCAGCGCTCTCTGGGAAACCGATGAGGTCCGCGTCCAGAAGCCGCTGGTGACCGACGAAATCCGCATGGGCCTAGATCACTATCCCATGTCGATTTTTGAGAGCTTACCGCGAATCTATACGGAAGTCCGCGATTCTTTTCAGCAAGTTTTCGGAATGTCATTGAATCCCGAAAACATTCCGGAACTTCTGTATTTCGGTTCTTGGATCGGCGGCGATCGCGATGGCAACCCTTTTGTGACTGCGGAAACCACGCAAGAGGCGCTCGAACGAGCGCAGAACACGATCCTCAGCCACTACGTCACGGAACTCGCCAGCATCAACGAACAACTTAGCGCTTCCGCCAAACAGGTTTCAGTTTCTGACGTTTTCAGCAACAAGCTTAGGCAATATTCGGGCATGATCGGCGATGAATCGGCACACGCGGCGCACATTTCAGGCACGGAGCTCTACCGCAAGTTCTTGAGTTTTGTCAGTGTCCGTTTGCGCGAAATCAACGCAGGAGGCGAATACGCCTATCGCTCCGCCAGGGAATTCGAATCCGACCTGCTGTTGGTATGCGAAAGCCTGAAGCAAAACCGTGGCGGGCGCATGGCGGAACTTTTGATTGAGCCGCTTTTGCGAAAGGCGAGAACATTTGGTTTTCATTTGGCTACGCTCGACCTTCGCCAGCATGCTGCGGTGCACCGCAAAACTCTTGCCGGGCTGCGGGGTGGCGACTCGCCGGACAGCGATGCTGCAGGCGTGCTCAGCGTTTTTCGTTGTGTTTCCGAATGGAAGAAGAATTTTCCTCCGGCCTGCATTCGCAATTATGTGATCAGTGGAACCGAAGCGGACCGAGATATTCACGAGTGTCTCGAACTCGCGCGGCGCGCGGGAGTTCACGTAGCTGCATCCGGCGACGATCCCGGGCTGATGCCCGTTCCATTATTCGAATCCATTCACTCATTGCGTAATTCCGCAAGCGTGATGGAACGAGTATGGACTGACCCGCAGTATCGCAAGTTGCTCGATTCCTGGTCGGGCTGGCAGGAAGTCATGATTGGCTATTCCGATTCGAACAAAGACGGCGGCATGCTGACCAGCATTTGGGAACTCTACAAAGCGCACCAGGCGCTGCATGCGGCGGCCCGCAGGCACAATGTGAAGCTCAGGCTTTTTCATGGCCGCGGAGGGACTGTGGGCCGGGGCGGAGGACCGACGCACGCAGCAATTCTGGCCCAGCCGGCCGGAGATTTTTCCGGCGAGATTCGCATCACCGAGCAGGGAGAGGTCCTGAACTGGAAGTATTCCGATCCGGTACTGGCCGAGTGGAACCTGGAAATTCTGATTGCAGCATGTCTTGAGGCGCTGACGCGTCCTGATGGTCCGAAGCCTGGCGCTGATCAACCGTGGGCGGAAATCATGGAACAGATGTCGGGTGATGCATTCGCATTCTATCGCCAGAACATCGCGGAGAATCCTGATGTGCTCACCTACTTTGACCAGGCCACCCCCGTCAACGAACTGGAGCATGCCCAGATCGGATCTAGACCGGCACGCCGCTCGCAGAGTCGAAAACTGGAAGATTTACGCGCCATTCCCTGGGTCTTCGGTTGGATGCAGAGCCGGCACGCTCTGCCGGCTTGGTTTGGAGTGGGATATGCACTCGAAGGCTTCGCGGCACAAAGCAGCAAGATATCGCAATCGCTCGGCTGTACGCGTCTCTTGTCACGGACGAGGCCTTGCGAGATCGGGTGTGGAAGATGATTGTTGAAGAATTTGAGCGCACGAGACGAATGTTGCTCCTCATAAAACAGCAGGAACGGCTGCTCGAAAAAAATCCAGTGCTTTCGCGGTCGATCCGGCTGCGCAATCCCTATGTTGATGCTATGAGTCTTATTCAGGTGGAATTGCTGCGGCGCAAACAAGCCGCTGATTCTTCTGGAGATTTGAACTACGCGATGGGTGCCACCATCAATGGGATTGCGGCAGGTTTGCACAATACCGGCTGAATCGCGCCGTGGTGGCCAATCCCGGCTTTGTTTCGCCATTATTTCGCCTGTACTTTCCATTACAAAACTGTGACGTAGATCTCACGAATTTTGTTGCTCGTAAGTAGATGGGTACCTAGTCTCATCCCAACGCAATACAGTTCTTGCTGGAGAAACCTTAAAAATGAGACGGTATCGACTAATCCTATGTCTGTTCGCGGCGGCTGTGTGTTCCGCTGCATCTGCTCAAACCACTAGCCCCTATTATCACAAGTTCTGGAACTTACAGAAGAATTACTGGGGACCGGGTTACGCCCTGCTCTCACCCAGTTGGTCGATTTGTAGCTCATGTTCGCCCACTTCAAGCAGGTTGAATTGGAGCCGAAACAGATACGTTTCGTCCCCATCGCTGAGCGGCAGCGCCACCAAGCACTCAATAGGTGGAACGCGCGCATACTCGGACATTCTCTGGAATGACCACCTCGTAGGTTCTTTCTCTACACAAAGACTTCCGGACTATAAAAACACGCTCACCAACAACGCTCACAACTTCATCTATGACGTTTATTTTTACGCTAAAAACATCTCTTATTCTCAGGCTCTCGAGTTCGACATTAATCAGTTCACAGGTTCGCAAAATGGCAAGGGCTACATTTGGGGACACGAATGCCGCATTGTTAGCCATGAATGGGATACTTACGACAACGTGAACAAGAAGTGGGTTGCTACGGGGATTCCATGCAATCCGAAAAACAACGCCTGGAACCACTTAGTAATTCAGGTGCAGCGGACCTCGGGCAATCGCCTACTCTATAAATCAATCACTCTGAATGGAGTGAAGCACACACTGAACGTCTATCGGTACCCTGGCAAGACGAGCTGGAGCGGAATCACCATTAACTATCAGCAGGATGGCAACAGCAGCATGTACGATTACGCTATCTGGCTTGATAAAGTTAGCTTCACAATGTGGTAGAGCAACTCAATATGTAAAGAAAAGGCGCCTTGCTGGAGAGAGGCGCCTTTTTCACGAGCTTTTGTTGGGAAGCTCAAATTCTTGATGTAGTAAGACCGTATCAGTAGTGCACGGCGACCGACTATCCGGTCGTCACTGTAGAAGAAATCAGGTTCTCTCGTATATCCTATGAATCAGGAATTTTGACGGGGAACTTAGCTATGCCCATCTTCGAATACGTCTGCAATCAATGCCAGCACAGCTTCGAGTCGCTGGTCTTCGGTCGTGAGAAAGCTGAATGCCCAAAGTGCAAGAGCAAAGACCTGGCGCCACAACTCTCAGTTTTCGCCGTTTCGGCGAAATCCGCTTCCCCAGCGCCCCGTACCGCCGGGCCATGTGGCAGCTGCGGTGATCCTCGCGGACCGGGTTCTTGTTCGCTGCCAGACTAAGTTCTTTGGATTCCGCATCTTCTACTTCGTAACTCCAGTACCCTGCCAGCGCAAACGCGCGTAAGTTTGCAGAATTGAGGCGTTCCAGCACAATGCTCTTGGAGTTCAAGAGGATTGACAAATGGATCGCCGTCACAATGCCCGCG
>QHZW01000461.1 GCA_003224815.1 Acidobacteriota bacterium
ACCGCTTACCCACCATTCTCAGTCAAGAAGAAGTGGCCCAACTCATCGATGCGGCTTGCACACCATTTCATCGAACTATCCTCATGACCCTCTATGCCACCGGTGTTCGGGACGCGGAGTTGACTCGCTTGCAGGTCAGCGACATTGATAGCCGACGGATGGTGATTCACATCCAAGGCGGCAAGGTCGCCAAGACCGCGACGTAATGCTCAGTCCCGTTCTGCTCGACCAACTCCGCGCACACTGGCGGCGCTTGCGGAAAAAATCCAGCACCTGGCTGTTTCCCGGTAATCGCTGGCACACCGGTGCTCGGCCCATCGATACCAAGACCCCACGCCACGCCTGCCAGTATGCCGCCCGCCGTGCCGGAATTACGAAGAGTGTGTATCCCCACCTGCTCCGTCACTGCTTCGCCACGCATCTGCTGGAAGCCGGCGCCGACCTGCATACCATCCAGATCCTGTTAGGCCATCACGATCTGAAAGAGACCGCCCGCTATCTCCATCTTTCGCAACGTCACTTGCACGCTACCGCCAGTCCACTGGACTCGCTGGTGCTGAAAGGCAGATCACAACCGGAGGAATAGATGAGTCGGCCGCTCTTAGAGGTGGCCGACTTGATCCGCAGCGCAGGAACAGCGTTCATCGGGCGCAACCGTAACTGGATCCGCTGGACCCATATCAAGGTCCTGCTGGCCATCGCCCGCTGTCGCACCGCCGCACTCGGCGGTCACATCGATGAATGCACCCGTTGCGGACATCGTGCCACCATCTCCTACAACAGCTGTCGCAATCGGCACTGTCCGAAGTGTCAGACCGGCGCTCGCGAACGCTGGATCCAAGCCCGGCGCCGCGAACTTCTCCCCTCTCCCTACGTCCATGTCGTCTTCACCCTGCCATCGCAACTGGCAGCGCTGGCCCTACAGAATAAAAAGATCGTCTATAGTTTGCTGTTGCCGGCCAGCGCAGAAACGCTTCTGGAGGTGGCGCGGAACCCCACACATCTCGGGGCTGAGATCGGCTTCTTCAGCGTGCTGCATACCTGGAACCAGAAACTCCAGATTCATCCCCACGTCCACTGTGTCGTCGCCGCGGGTGGGCTCTCGCTCGATCACACCCGTTGGATTCGATCTCACCCGCGCTTCTTTCTCCCCATTCCCGTGCTCCGGCGGGTGTTTCGCGGCAAGTTCGTCGACGGTCTCCAGGCCGCCTTTGAGCTTGGCCAGCTGCACCTTTCCGGGAATCTGGCGCTCCTCGCGCAACCCAAATTCTTCGCCGCCTGGCTGCGACCGCTGTTTCGCAAAAACTGGGTGGTCTACTCCAAGCCACCCTTCGCCGGCCCCGAGTATGTGCTCCAGTATCTCGGCCGCTACACCCACCGTGTCGCCATTTCCAACCATCGACTGGTCTCGTTTGCCAACGGGCAAGTCACTTTTCGTTGGCGCGACTCCGCTCACCATAATGAGCAGAAGCTGATGACCTTAGCACTCGATGAGTTCCTGCGCCGCTTCCTGCTGCATCTGCTTCCCAAGGGCTTCGTTCGTATCCGCCACTTCGGTCTCCTCGCTAACCGCCGACGCTCCACGCTACTGCCGCTGTGCTTCGCAGCACTGGGCACAGTTCCAATACAGATCGAACCGGAAACCTCCACTCAGGAATCGGACCCTCTTTGGCGTTGCCCCAAGTGTGGTGGACCTATGGAGGTCGTCAAACGACTTACCGCTGATCAACTCCAACTCCGTTCTCCACCACTGTTGGTCACTACTGCAGCATGAAACGGCTCGCCCACAACTCGAAACCTTCGCACGGTTCACCGCGTTCCGCCCCCGTCCGCCTTGCTCCTACCCCGATCCCTACTTCGCGCTCTCGATCACACCGTTTTCGAATATCGATTCTCGCTTCCACACCCTCGCGCGCCCTCTCCTCTACTTCTGTGCTCACTCCTGCCAACCCCAACACCTCTCCCTCGCTCCATTCAATTTGCATAAGGCCCGCGTCCGCCGCGCCAGCGGCTTCCTTCTGACGGCTTTTTCGAACGCGCGCCCCAATCCTTTATTCCGCTCCACTCTGATCACCAAGGGCGCGCCTCCGAAAAAGCACTAGCGTAATCCGGAAAGTTGACACCCATGCACTTCTAGGGCTACTCTTCACAATACCAAGATGTGTAGGGGTGGAACACGCGATGGCTAAGAATGACCTACAGGGCAGTCTAGATCTCCTGGTTCTCAAGACTCTGTCCCAAAGGACGAAGCTGCATGGTTACGGCATTGTTGTGCACATACAACGAGCCTCGGATGAATTGCTCCGGGTGGAGGAGGGCTCCATCTATCCGGCTCTCCACCGGATGGAACAGAGCGGCTGGATTGCTTCCGAGTGGGGCATGACGGAGACGAATCGGAAGGCAAAGTATTACAGGCTGACACGCGCGGGACAGAAACAGTTGCATGCGGCGGAAGAGAGCTTCGAACAGCTTGTAAAAGGAGTTCGCTCGATTCTGCGTTATGCCTGAGGTGACTGATGAGCCTGATAGGGCGAATTCTCAACTTGCAGCGTCGGAAGAAACTCGACGCGGAGATCCAGGCGGAATTGCAGTCGCATATCGAAATCGCGGTGGAGGACGGAATCCGCCGAGGTTTGTCCGAGCAGGAGGCGCGGCGCGAGGCGATCCTGCGCTTTGGCAACACCGGACTGGTCCACGAGAGTGTTGCTGATGAGGACATGTTCCTGTCACTTAATAGCATTTGTTCCGATGTTCTTTACGCATTCCGGCAACTGCGCCGCACCCCCTCGTTCTCCTTGCCGGCAGTTCTAACGCTTGCCATCGGAATTGGAGCGAGCACAGCAGTTTTTTCACTGGTGCAGGCATTCTTGCTTCGTCCGTTGCCATATCCAGACGCGAACCGACTGGTGGTGCTTTGGGAACAGTTGCGGGTGCTCGGCATTGATAGATTTGCGGCCCCGGTCGCAGACTTCGTCGATTACAAGAATGAGAATCGGGTGTTCGACGATATGGGAGCAGTTGAAGACGCGCACTTCGTAATTACGCGCGGCGCTAGGGAGAACATTTTCGGCATCGGAGAACCAACCAGGCCAAGAAAATGTCGTTGTCCTGAGCAATGCCATATGGCGGAACCGATTCGGATCTGATCGCACGATTCTGGGGAAGGACATTGTTCTCGATGGAAAAAACTACCAGGTCGTAGGCGTACTTGCGCACAATGCACGGTTCAGTCTTGGATATCCACAGACGCCGGACATCTGGGTACCTCTGCCACTGGTCGCGGACCCACCACGGAATACCGGGCAGTTGCAGATGGTTGCGCGCCTGCGAGCGGGGGTAGCGTTGGATCAGGCCCAACGCCAGATGGATGTCCTCGCGGCGCGCCTGGAACGTGAATACCACATCCAGACGGGACCGCATGGGGAGGATCCGGGGTATGGAGTTCGGTTGGTGCCGCTGCATCAGGAACTCAGCGGGAATCTACGGGAGCCGCTGTTGCTGATGCTGGGAGCAGCGGCGCTGATCTTCCTGATTGCTTGTGTGAATATTGCCAATTTGATGCTAAGCCATGGCGTTAGTCGGGAGCGGGAGTTTGCAATTCGCATTTCTCTCGGAGCGGGCCGCGTGAGATTGCTGAGGTTAGTGGTAGCCGAGGCCATCGTTATAGCGTTAGCGGGCATGACCCTTGGCATCGGTATTGCGTGGGCGGTTTCGGCTCTACTCGTTAATACGAGCCCTTATGAAATGGCAAGGTTCTTAGCGGTGTCTTTGGATGCGAAGGTACTTGGATATGCCGCGGGACTCGGGCTCATCGCCATGATGCTGTTCGGATTCATGCCGGGGCTGCTGATCGTGCGTCGAGCACGTTCCGTTGCTGTGAGGACCGGGCACCAAGTTTTGAGCGAACGGCGTAGCCAGAGGCTACGATCGATTCTGGTCGTGGCGGAAACTTCTTTGTCGGTAACGCTTCTGCTCGGAGCCGGGATGCTGATTCACAGCTTTCTACGCCTCCAGTACGTTCCGCTCGGCTTCGAGCCTCATGGAATCGTGACCGCGCAGGCCAACTTACCTCCGTCGTACGCAGCAGGAACTGCACAGAGCCAATTCTATGAACGACTACTGGAGCAAGTCCGATCAATAGCGGCAATAAAAAGTGCGGCTGCAACTACAATGCTGCCGGCCTCAGATCGCTTGCTTCACGATCCATTCAGCATCGAAGGGCGCCCGTGGCAGCCATTCGGGGCGGCGCGTGTCCCGCAGTTCGCGAATCATCAGGCTGTGAGTCCTGATTACTTTCGGGTGATGAGAATTGCCGTACGGCAAGGAAGGGTCTTCAGTCCTCCTCGGCCGGGAACTCCATGGCTAAATGTTGTGGGCATCGTGGCCGATGTGCGCAGTGGAGGAGCGACGGCGGAAACCCTTCCAGAAATATACACTCCGATGACGCAGACTCCTTCCGCCGCGATGGCAGTCGTTTTAGACACGAAGCTAGATGATCCGGCGAGTGTAGCTAGCGATTTGCGTGGCGCGGTCCGCGCTATAGATCGCGGCATTCCTCTCGAACGAGTGGCGACATACGAAGAACTTCTAGGAACCCAGTTTGCACCACGTAGATATCAAATGTTTCTTCTGGCTTCATTTGCTGGGCTGGCGATACTGTTAGCTGCCGTGGGGCTGTATGGAGTGGTTTCTTACGCGGTGACTCAACGCAGAGGGGAGATCGGCTTGCGCATGGCTTTCGGGGCCTCGTTGCAGGATGTAACTGCTATCGTGCTAAAGCAGGTTTTTCTACTGGCCGGTTCCGGCCTCGGCATCGGAATGGCGATGTCGCTTCTAACACGGCAAATACTTGCGAACGAGCTTTTTGGGATTCATTTTCTTGATCTACCCGTGTACGTAGGAGTGATATTGATTCTAGCAACCGTCGCACTAGCAGCCGCCGCATTTCCTGCACGGCGTGCTGCATCGATCGATCCAATGCAGACTCTGCGAATGGAGTAATTTACACCAAGAACAAACTCACATTCGCTGCTGCGGGACATCCGAGTGCGTGGTCGGCCACTCGGAAAACTGGGGCAGCCGCTCGTCAATTGACGAAAAATCACCTCTTACTCGCCGACCGGAGGCAGTTAACTGTGCCCACTCTGCTTCCGCGTATGTACAGGAACCACGGTATTGCCGAGCGCGCCTCATCTAGTAGGCTGATTCAATCGGGGAGGACGATACAGGTTTTTACCGTTTCCCTGTCTCAGGACGGCTGAAGGAGAACGGTGCCAAGCCGCCCGCGTCCTCCCAGATTGAGCAGCCGCAACATTCACGCGAGGCAGTACTCATCACCCGATTGCAGCCTCACGACT
>QHZW01000124.1:0-1781 GCA_003224815.1 Acidobacteriota bacterium
AAGAAGCCGGTGCTGTTCATCATGATGAACAGCACGGAAGAAGCTGATGACGTGGCCGAGTGGATTGCGAAGGCATATCCCGCAGAATTCGGCGACGGCAGAACACAGACAATTCATACAAAGAAGTCGGGCGAGATCAGCGACAAGGACCTCGACAAAGCGCGCGAGACAGTCAAGAACGTGGACAGGCTCGAGAACCCGATCAATGCAATTGTCAGTGTTCTTATGTTGCGCGAAGGCTGGGACGTGCAGAATGTGACGGTGGTTGTCGGGCTTCGTCCGTACACAGCGAAAGCAAATATTCTTCCGGAGCAGGCAATTGGGCGCGGCCTGCGGTTAATGTTCCGCGACATCACTCCGGATTACACAGAACGCGTGGACATTATCGGAAACGCAAAGTTTTTGGAATTCGTTGACGATTTGGAGAAAGAAGCTGGAAGAACTCACGTTCGAAACGTTCGAACTAGGCAAAGAAAAACTCCGAATTCTGACGATCATGCCGCTTGCTGAACGCAAGCAATACGATATTCGCCTCCCCGTGTTGACGCCGACACTGGTACGAAAGAAAAGCCTGGCCGAGGAGATTACGGCACTTGATGTAATGGCGTTTCAAACAATGCTGCTGCCATTGACAGCCGAGGACCCCAATAACAAGACTTTCCGATATGAAGGTCACGATATCGTAACGCTGGAGAAAATAGTCGAACGCGATTACAAGGTGCCGGAACCGCAAACCGCGCAGGAAGTGATCGGTTATTAGGCTCGCATGATCGCAAAGGATTTGAAGCTGCCAGCGCAATTTGCGGTTCTCGCGCCCAAGATCAAGGAATTTTTCGAACTGAAAGCATTTGGAAGATGGGTAGACTTGGAGAAGCGCGAAACCGTACGGGCGATGGCGACGCCTGTGGCAGCGTACGTGTGCACGGAAGAGTTCAAGCGGGTGCTGAAGAAGATGAGCATCGCCGAGCAAGAACCGCAATTGCTTGATCCGGCGCGGATGTTGTCCTCATGTCAACCGTTTCCCTGATCCAGAAAAGTTCATGAGGCCGTCCATTGCATTTTGAATATGGTTCCGAGCGATAACGATTTCGAGTTCGCGTTTTCAAAGTTCATGGACAATGCCGACGACGTGGTGTCGTTTTCAAAGTTGCCGCAGCCCTTTGGCTTTTCGATTGACTACACGATGGGGGAATGAACCTGCGGTCCTACTATCCAGACTTCGTGGCCGTGGACACGGAAGGGATGCACTGGCTGATTGAGACCAAGGGCGCCGAGACGGCCGAGGTGTTTCACAAGGATTTGGCTGCCCGGAACTGGTGCGAGAATGCGACCGCGCTTACTAAGACCCAATGGCGGTACATCAAAGTGCCCCAGAAGGCCTTTGAGATGCTTCAGCCAAGCAGGCTCGAACAATTACAAGCCCTTGCGCCAGCTTTGCAAGCGAGTATCAGTTAAGAAATCGTCAGGGGCAGGTCCCTCACCTGTCCGCGTTCCGCGAACAGGTTGGGGATGACAATCACGTTTTTTGAATTGTCATCAAGACACATTTTCCCAATCTTCATCAAGATAGGGATGTCCGAGACGCAGGGCTCGGGGCGCAGGACTTGTGGTTCGGAGAATCTGCCGAAATCGCCTGAAATTGCCCGCTCTATTCATCCCGTTTACATTCCGCGCAAGTCCGCACTTGTAGTACGTTCTCTGGATAGGACCGGAGATTCCTCCCCTTCCAGGTCCACACAATTCGGGAGGGTTCAATGAGACAGCCGTTGCGCGGTTTGCGC
>QHZW01000124.1:1788-23780 GCA_003224815.1 Acidobacteriota bacterium
TCAAATCGGGATTGGCATCAGCGGAAGCGTCCGGACTGCAGACTGGGAATTCGGGTTCCGATGCAGAGAATGCTTCTGCCGATGAACCAGGAACAGCGCTTACCATCTACAACCAGAATTTTTTCGTAGCGCGCGAGCACGTGTCGCTCGACTTGCAACCCGGCGTGAACGAAGCGCATTACACAGGCGTTGCCGCGCATCTGGAGCCGGATTCGGTGATTCTGCGCGATCCGAAGGGCCGCGCCTTGCAGATCCTTGAACAGAATTATCGCAATGATCCGGTGACGCAGGAACTACTGCTGTCGTTCTACGAAGGAAAGACGATTGATTTCCTGGCCGGCAGAAAGCAGGACGGCAACGACATCGTGCTGAAGGGCAAAGTCATTCGCAGCGGATTTGTGCATACGAACTATGTCAACGGTTATCCGCAACAAGCATCAACGCAGCCGATTATTGAAGTGGATGGCGTGCTTCGCTTCGGTTTGCCGGGGCAGCCGATATTTCCGGCGCTGAGCGCTGATTCCATCCTGAAGCCGACGTTGAACTGGCAACTGCAAACGAATGAGCCGGGAAAGTTCGATGCGGAGATTTCTTATGTGAGCGGCGGAATGACGTGGCAATCGGATTACAACGTGGTGGTGCAGGATGGAACAGCAGCGGATGTACGCTCCCACACCGATCTGCTCGACATGGTGGGCTGGATCACCATGCACAATCAGAGCGGTAAGACATTTGAGAATGCGCGCATCAAGCTGCTGGCGGGAGATGTGAGTAAGATTCAGGCGAACACAATTGGCGGCATGATGTACAAGGCGGAGGCAAGAGCGATGGACCAAGCCGTCGTGGCTCCTCCGGTCCAGGAAAAATCTTTCGACGAATTCCATCTCTACACGTTGCAGCGGCCGACCACTCTGCGTGATGAAGAGACGAAACAAGTAGAGTTCGTCAGTGCAAACGGAATTCATGCCAAGCGGCTGCTGATCTATGACGGTGCGCGAATGGCTGATTATGGTTATTACAATCCGGAGCAGATTCGAAACGATGTGAATTATGGAACGGCGTCAAATCCGAAGGTCTGGGTGATGGAGGAGTTCAAGAACGCCGACACGAATCATCTCGGAATCGCGTTGCCCAAAGGCAAGCTGCGCTTTTACCGCCGCGATACCGATGGGCACCTCGAATTTGTCGGCGAGAACATGATTGATCACACGCCGAAAGATGAAACCATCCGTGTTTATACGGGCAATGCATTTGACGTGGTCGGCGAGCGCAAGCGGACGAACTATCGCGTGGATACGAACGGACGCTGGATGGATGAGACATTTGAGATCCGGCTGCGGAACCGTAAGAAAGAGGCAGTGGATGTGCGGGCGGTCGAACATCTGTATCGCTGGACAAATTGGAAGATCGCGGAACAGTCAGTGGGACTCCAGAAGAAAGACGCGCAGACGATTGAGTTTCCGGTGACGATTGCTCCCAATGGAGAACAAGTGGTGACCTACACGGTGCATTATTCGTGGTGAGAGGATGTCGAGCTTCGCTCGACCGGACGGGCGAGGGCGCCCGTCCCCACATGGCTGGTGGAAACCCACATTGCCGCTGGAAACCCAGATGGCCGCTGGTGAGGCCCGTCCCGACACGGCCGGTGGAACCGATATGGCCGGTGCTGAGGCCCGTCCCCACACGGACATTGCTAGCTCGCCCGGGCGGGTCTGGAGACCCCAACATGGGCGAGCTTAATCTGCGGCCGTTTGGGCAGTTTGAAGTTGCGGCTTCCTGGTTACGGTCGCGCCGGTGACCAGAATTACGGAAGCAATCACAATTGCGCTTCCGGCGAGAATGTAGCGGTCGATCTTCTCGTGCAGCACGAGCCATCCGAGAAAGACGGCGACGACTGGATTGACGTAGGCGTAGGTTGAAACCTTGGCCATGGGCGCGTGCCCGAGGATGTAAATATAAGCGGTGTAGCCGATCAGAGATCCGCCGATCACAAGATAAACGACTGCGCCGATTCCGGACGGAGTCCAACGAGCGTGGCCGAAGTCGCGGTTCACGGTCGCGAATATAAAGTTACCTACTCCCGCGAACAACACTTGCCACCCGGTTCCGGCAAACGTGGGCGGACCAGACTGCCACTTTTTCGACAGCACCGAGCCTAGCGCCCAACTCAACGATCCGCCGATAAGGGCGATCGACCATAGCAGTTCCCGTTTTCCCACTTCGCCGGTGGCTGTGAGCTGAGGCCAGAGCAGCAAGAAGGTCCCGCCGAAACCTAGCAAAAGCCCAACCATGCCGCGCGTCGAGACGCGATGATGGCCAATCAGGATTGCGTCCAGCACCATAAACCACAGCGGGGTAATTGCGATGAGCAACGCAGCGAGGCCGCTGGGGATGTAAATTTCCGAGTACGCGAGCGTAAGATTGCCGCCCACGAGCAAAAGATTGCCGACGATTGCGAACTGCACGAGCTGACGCGCACTGTAGCGAATGTTCCGTCCGCGGGCGAGGCAAAACGCCAGCATGATCAACCCCGCAATGGTAAAACGTATCGCGCACATCAGCGCCGGAGGTATGTGGCGCACACCGATGTCAATGGCGAGATAGGTCGATCCCCAAAAAAGATAGACCAAGCTGAAATTAACGGCCAGCGTGTAGCGGGATGGAGATGAAGGGGACATAAAACAGGTGTAAGTAGATAGAGTCGAATTGCCTCAACTGCGATTCAAGATCGTGAGTTCGCATTGTCACGTGAGAGTAAATCATTGGCAGAATATGGTCGGGCGGGAACCGATTGCTATCCGAAGCTTGCGGCCGAAGTAAAATTTGATGCTTTACTTTATGCTAAGATGTAAAGCATGCTGGAAGCGAAGCTATCGTCAAAAAATCAGATCGTCATCCCGCAGGCGGCTCGCAAAGCGTTGCGACTGAAACCCGGAGACAAGATTCTGATTGTAGTTCGGGAAGACCGGGTCCTTGTGCTACAAAAGCCTAGATCTCACGCCGCAGCTATTCGGGGGTTAGGCCGAAGTTCTTACCCAGAGGGTTATCTGGAGAAGGAACGCGACGGTTGGGAGTAGGGCAACTGAACCGCCTGCTTAGGGTGCATTCGCGGATCGCGCTGGATACGAGCGTGTTCATTTACCAGTTGCAGGCCAATCCGAAGTACGTTGGCCTGACTGACGAGATTTTCGTCTGGCTACAGCGGGCTAAGTCCCAAGGCGTAACCTCAACCATCACGCTGACGGAATTGCTGGTCCAGCCATATCGAGCCCGTAATCAGCAACAGGCTGACGAGATCTATGGCCTGCTATCTACGTTTCCGAATCTCGCCTGGATTGCTCCGTCCCTTGAGATTGCGGACACGGCGGCCCGGCTCCGGGCAGAGCATGGGCTGAGAACACCCGATGCATTACAGGCGGCCACGGCTATAAGCAGTAGCGCGACCGCCCTGGTGACAAATGACGCCACGTTCCGAAAGCTTCCCGGCGTTCAGATCATCGTTTTAGACGATTTGCTTTAGCCTCACTACGGGCTAAGTAATCGCCTCGCGCCGCAGGATTGCCGATTTGTATGGATAAGCAGCTATAATGAAACTCGTGCGCTTTACCAGTCCCAATTCGCACCTGCCCGCCTGCTGGCTGCACATGCTTGTGTGCCCGCGGCGGTATTTGGCAGTGTTGCCCGCGCATACGCGTCCAAGCCTCTTTGGCAGCGACTAAGTAAATCCTCCTCAGGTTCCTCAGGGGCTAAAGCCCGCAAGCTTTTGCTCTGATTCGGCACGAGTGAACTCGTGCCCTTCCCGGGTTCCTGGTGTCCGCATTCATTTTCCGCAATGAGCGCGACGACCAACGACCGATAGCCGATGACAATTTCAGGAGGATTCCAATGACACCCAAGACAATGGCGGGAACCGTAATTGACGGACCCAAGATCAAAACTGCTCTGCCCGGCCCCAACGCGAAGCGCGTGCTCGCGGGCGATGAGCGCTACATTTCGCCGTCCTATACAAGGTCGTATCCGCTAGTCGCGAAAGAAGGCCGCGGCGTGGTCGTGATCGACGTGGACGGCAACGAGTTTTTCGATTTTTCTTCCGGCATTGCCGTGACGTCGACAGGGCATTGCCATCCCGACGTGGTGGCTGCGATTCAGAAGCAAGCTGGCGAATTGATTCACATGTCCGGCACGGATTTTTATTATGAAAACCTGGTGACCCTTGCCGAGCGACTCTCGAAGATCGCGCCGATGCCGGGGCCGCATCGCATTTATTACGGCAACTCGGGTGCGGAGGCAGTTGAGTGCGCTCTGAAGCTGGCGCGCTACCACACTGGAAGGCAGCAGATCATCGCATTCTTCGGTGCGTTCCATGGCCGCACCATGGGCGCGTTGTCACTGACGGCCTCAAAGCCGCAGCAGAAGCGGCGTTTTGCGCCACTGGTGCCAGGAGTGACGCACGTTTCGTATCCCGACGTTTACCGCAACGGCGAACAAGATGCCCTCGCATGTGCCCGCTTCATCGAAGGGAAATTGTTCAAGACCACAGTAGCCCCGGAAGAAGTGGCAGCGATTTTCGTAGAGCCGGTGCAGGGGGAAGGCGGATACGTTCCCGCGCCTCCAGTATTCATGCAGGAGCTGCGTCGCATTTGCGATCAGCACGGCATTCTGCTGGTGGCCGACGAAGTGCAGAGCGGCATCGGACGCACCGGAAAGTGGTGGGCGATCGAGCACGCCGGCGTTCAGCCGGACATCGTCTGCATGGCGAAAGGGATTGCGTCAGGCATGCCTCTGAGCGTGACGCTTACCAAAGCAGACATCATGAACTGGGTGCCAGGATCGCATGCATCAACATTCGGTGGGAACCCAGTTTGCATCGCGGCTGCGCTGGCGACTCTCGATGTGATCGAGCGCGAAGGCCTGTTGCGCAACAGCACTGAAGTTGGCGACTACATGCGCGGCAGGATGGCGGACTGGCCGAAGAAACACAAGTTGGTTGGCGATGTACGCGGGCTGGGCCTGATGATTGGCGTGGAACTCGTGATCGACCAGCAGACGAAAGAGCGCGGTTCAGCCGAACGCGACCGAGTGGTCGAGCTGGCGTTCGAGCGCGGGGTACTGTTCCTGGGCTGCGGTCCCAATACGGTTCGCATCTCACCTCCGCTGATCACGACCAAGGAGCAGGCGGACGTGGCGATGGATGTGTTGGAGGAGTGCATCGAGTTGGCTGCGAAGTAACCGAAGTCGAATTCCTCATCGTCATGAGATCCACTCTCCCATCCGCTTGCGGCGAACGGGATTCGGGATGACTCGACTTGAAGAATTGAGCAAAAAATAAGGGCGGCCTGCGCCGCCCTGCCGCAATTTGCTAATAACTTCTCCGCCGAGCTACGCTCGCCCGGACGGGTGAGGGCACCCGTCCCTACGTGAGCATCTACGTTCCTTCGCTCCACCCCGCCAGGTACTCTTCCTGTTCCGGAGTCAGACGGTCGATCTTAATACCCATGGATTCGAGCTTCAGCTTAGCCACGCGCTTGTCGAGCTCTTCCGGCACGCGATAGACGCGTTTCTCCAGGCTGCCGTAATTCTTGACCATGTATTCGACCGAGAGCGCCTGGTCGGCGAAGCTCATGTCCATCACCGACGGCGGATGGCCTTCAGCCGCTGCCAGATTGATGAGGCGGCCTTCGCCTAGCAGGTTGATCTTGCGGCCGTCGCGCAATGAAAATTCTTCGACGAACTCGCGGGTAGTGCGCTTTGACGAGGACATTTTTTCGAGCGCGGGAATGTCGATCTCCACATTAAAGTGGCCGGAGTTCGAAATGATTGCGCCGTCCTTCATCACTTCGAAGTGGTCTTTGGTGAGCACGTTTTTGTTGCCCGTGACCGTGCAGAACACGTCGCCAAGTTTGGCGGCTTCGGCCATGGACATCACGCGGAAGCCGTCCATCGTGGCCTCGAGCGCTTTCGTCGGATCAACTTCGGTGATGATCACTTCCGCGCCGTTGCCACGCGCGCGGCTGGCAAGACCGCGTCCGCACCAACCGTAGCCGGCGACGATGAATTTTGATCCCGCAAGCAGGAAGTTGGTCGCGCGAATGATGCCGTCAATCGTGGACTGGCCGGTACCGTAGCGGTTATCGAACAGATGCTTGGTATCGGCATCGTTGACGGCAACAATGGGATATCGCAGCACGCCCTCTTTCGCCATCGCGCGCAGGCGGATGACGCCGGTTGTGGTCTCTTCCGTGCCGCCGATCACACCATCGAGCGCGTCTTGGCGCTTGGTGTGAAGAATGCTGACCAGGTCAGCTCCGTCGTCCATTGTGATATGCGGCTTGTGATCGAGCGCAGCGAGAATGTGGTTGTAGTAGGTGTCGTTGTCCTCGCCCTTGATGGCGAAAACGGAAATGCCGCTATCGCGCACGAGTGAAGCGGCAACGTCATCCTGCGTAGAAAGCGGATTCGACGCGCACAGCACCACATCGGCGCCGCCGTCGCGCAGGCAAATGGCCAGGTTTGCCGTTTCAGCCGTGACGTGCAGGCAGGCCGCAATGCGCGTGCCCCGCAGCGGCTGGTTCTTGATGAACTCTTTGCGGATGATCTGCAGGACCTTCATGGATTGATTGGCCCATTCGATCCGCTTCTTGCCAAGATCGGCAAACTCGAGCCCTTTAACATCGTTCTGCAACTGCGTCGTGCTAGTAGCCATACGTCTCCTGTGGCGCTTCGAAGTGGGTTGTTGTTAGTTGCTAGTAAATCTAGTCGTTAGCTGGCCGAATTCAAACTCAAAGTTCTTAGCCGCAGAGCTCGCGGAGTTCGCCGAGAAACCCTTGCTGTTTCACCTTTAATCTTATTGAGGCTTTCTCCGCGGCTCCGTGGTGAAACGTTACTTCCGCGCTCCGACCACAGCCGGCTCTTTCAGCCCGGCATCGCTCGCCAGCGCGGCCGCTTGGTCCGTTGCTTCCCATGTGAAGTCCGGATCGTTGCGGCCAAAGTGCCCGTAGGCTGCCGTCTTGCAATAAATCGGGCGACGCAACTTGAGAGACTCGATGATCCCCTTGGGCGTGAGCTTGAAATGCGCCCGGACAAGATCCGGAATAATTGCCGTGTCAACTTTGCAGGTGCCGAACGTATCGACATGTATGCTGACCGGCTCTGCGACGCCGATCGCGTAAGCCAGCTGCAACTCGCAACGGTCGGCCAGTCCAGCCGCAACGATATTCTTCGCGATGTAGCGCGCAACGTACGCGGCCGAACGGTCAACCTTGGTCGGATCCTTGCCGCTAAAAGCACCCCCGCCGTGGCGTCCCATGCCACCATATGTATCGACAATGATCTTGCGACCCGTGAGCCCGGTATCCCCCATCGGTCCGCCGATCACGAACCGTCCCGTTGGATTGATGTGATACTTCGTGTCCGCGTCGAGCAGTTCAGCCGGAATGCTCGGTTGGATCACGTGTTTCAAAATATCCGCGCGCAGTTCGTCGTTGCCAATCGTTTCCGCATGCTGCGTCGAGATAACGACCGCATCCACGCGTACCGGCTTCTTGTTGGCGTCGTATTCAACTGTGACTTGGGATTTGCCGTCGGGCCTGAGGTAGGAAAGTTTGCCTTGCTTGCGGACTTGCGACAGCCGCATCGTAAGCTTGTGTGCCAACGCTATGGGCATCGGCATCAGCTCCGCATTCTCATTACACGCATACCCAAACATCATTCCCTGGTCGCCGGCGCCGCCAGTGTCCACGCCCATGGCGATGTCGCCGGACTGCTTGTTGATGCTGGAGATAACGGCGCAGGTGTTGGAGTCGAATCCGTAGAGGGCGTTGTTGTACCCGATCGAAGCGATGGTGCCACGGACCAGAGCTTGCAACTCGACATACGCCTTGGTGGTAATTTCTCCGGCGACAACCACCAGTCCGGTGGCGGTCAGGGTTTCGCAAGCCACGCGGCTGGACGGATCTTCCGCCAGGCAGGCGTCGAGGACGGCGTCAGAAATCTGGTCGGCAATTTTATCGGGATGGCCCTCGGTCACAGACTCGGACGTAAACAGATATCGGTTGCGGGATGACAATTCAATTCTCCTTCGAGAGGTCCTGAATCAGCGGGGACTGTGCTTGAGTAAAATTCTCAGAACCTGAATTAAGGCACAACGACCATAAAAATGAGCGTTTTGCAGTCTGCTAAAAAGCTACCAAAGTTGCGGGGCAGGCGCAATGGATTTTGGGGCAACCGCGCCTACTTACAGCAGAATGGGGGTTTTGGCATGTGGACGGGGCGGGAAAGACCCTGAACGGAGGGGCTGGTTCGTAAGCGATTGTTTCTGTTGGGTATTCGGTGTTTTGGCTGTCCCATCCTCGTTACTATCGTTCATTGCTGGTGTGTCCGCACGGTGCCATAATCGAGAAACCGCCAACCAGCAAAAGGACGCTTTGATGTCGCACGCCACAGGAGCGGAGACGGCCCGCCAGACGCAGGAACTCCACATCTTTCATGATGTGGCGAAGGCCCTGACCTCGTCGCTGGATCTCGACTCCATTCTGCAAACCATCATGGAAAAGATGGCGGAATATTTCCGGCCGGACACTTGGTCTTTGCTGATGGTGGATGAGCAGAAGAACGAACTCTATTTCGCTATTGCCGTAGGCTCAGCTGCAGAGGCCCTGAAAAACGTACGCCTCAAAGTGGGGGAGGGTATCGCCGGACACGTGGCGAAGTATGGCGAGAAACTCGTGGTTCCGGACGTTAGCGCGGACAAACGCTTTGCGAAGCGCATCGACAAGGTTACACAGTGGGAGACGCAATCAATCATCTGCATTCCCTTGAGGGCGAAGCTCCGCGTGCTGGGGGTCATCCAACTCGTAAATGTGGATATGGCACACTTCGGCCATGAAGAGCAATTTTTCCTGCAAGCGCTCTGCGATTATGCCGCGATCGCAATCGAAAATGCCCGCTCCGTGGAAAAGATTCAGGAACTGACTATCACCGACGACTGCACTGGCCTCTACAACGCGAGACACCTTTATAAGACTCTTGAGACTGAGGTTTACCGGTCGGCGCGTTTCGGCTACGAGTTCTCAGTCATCTTTATCGATCTCGACCATTTCAAGCAGGTGAATGATACGCACGGGCACCTCGTCGGCAGCAAGCTGCTGGCCGAAATCGGATACCTGATCAAGGCGCAATTGCGGCTGATTGATTTCGCTTTTCGCTACGGCGGCGATGAATTCGTTGTCCTGTTGCCGCAGACCCCAAAAGATGCCGCCCTGGTGGTCGCCCGGCGGCTTCGCGATAGCCTCCGTGCCAGTAACTTCTGCAAAGATGAAGGTCTCAACCTGAACGTGCGCGCATCGATTGGCTTGGCGACCTATCCGCATGACGCCAAGACTCCGCATGACATAATCCGTCAGGCGGACGAAATGATGTACATGGTGAAGAATAGTACGCGGGACAATATCGGCATAGCGCAACGGGGTGTGGTGAAGTAGGTAGGTGCTAATTCTCAGTTGTCGGTCGCTAGTTGTCAGTTTGATTGCGGCTGCGAGATCCACATCACTAAGCCCGAGACCGATCACAGCAGACGGTCGCCGCGGTAGATTACCTTGCCGTCAATCAATCGAGCCTCAGCCATCAGCTTATGTGGCTTTGGCGCCTTCTCGTCGTCAATATGCAGCACTTCGTGGCCGTGCGCAACCAGCCAGTCTGAAACCAGCATGCGATGACATTTGAAGTACACGCGTTCGGCGCACATGTAAACTGTTGGCGACAGCTGCGCGAATTCGATCACTTCGCCGACGGCATGTTCGAACTCCGGCGTCAGCATGTAATCGGCGTAATTGCGGAAGCTGGCATTACGGAGGGCGATATTCGGCGAATCTGCGAGTGACTTCTTTCTCATCCCGCCTAGTTCTTTTTTCCATAGATAGTGGATTCCAGCGTTGGTAAGGCTCTTTTCCAGATTTTTGCGATTGAAGTGCGGGAGTCGGCGGGACATGGGGAATGCTCGGATATCCACCAGAGTCTCGATTTGATGCTCTTGCAGCGTGGCGATAAGTTCTTCGATAGTGCGGGTGGAATGGCCGATGGTGAAGAGTGTGGCCATGATCTAACAAGAATAAATCGAGCGGCATCTCGGTTGAAGCGCGGCAAAGGCTGCTAATGTGAGTGGTTAGCTGCGAAATTAACGAAATGTTACGCCAACAACCCTCCTGATTCGACCGCGAACTTCACGGCTTTCTTTGACTTTCCGGTTTTTCAGGCATAGGATTCTTCGGCAATGATAGATAAGCCCCTCTCGCACTCTCGCATTGTCGAGAAGCTGGGCCTGGGAGTGCCGAGTTGAGGACAGCTTGACCCGGAAATCTCTCTGGCGCGGAGTTCTGATCGTCGTCCTCAGTTTGGCACTGGCAGCGCCCGCTCGGGCAAATACCAGTCTCAAGACCCAAGACCGCCGCCACGGAAATTGTGATCGGAATTGTGGCCGCGGCTGCTGCCGCCACGGTACTGGTAGTCGTTCTGATTCATAAGTCAAAGAAGACGGCAATTACGGGGTGTACCAACTCCGGAGAAAATGGGATGACTATCACCGACGAGAAAGACAGGCAAATTTACGCTCTTTCCGGCAACACGACGGATATTAAGCCGGGCACTCGATTGAAGTTGCAGGGCAAGAAAGTAAAGTCGAACGGCGCCGACAAAACGCTTGTCTGGGAAGCAAAAGCGGTGACCAAGGACTTCGGCGTCTGTCATCCCTAGGTGCCGTCTCAACGAAGGGGACCTTACTCCGCCCGTGCAGCGCATTGTTGACGCAATCAGGCGATAGCAGAATGTTATGAAGTGCGATTGCGTGCTGCCGAACCTCTTCATCGGTCCCGATCCGAGAGACGAAGCGGATTTCGAGCAGCTGCAAGCGATGAAAATCACCGTCATTCTGAGCTTACAATCAGAGGACGATGTGAACACGAGCGAGGTCTTAAGCCGGCGAAAAGCGGCGACGCAGCGAGCATTGACCATCTATAACGTTCCCGTGGTCGATTTTGACCGCGCGGATCTGCGGCGAAAGCTGCGAGATTGTGTTGGGGCGCTCGATAATCTGCTGAAGTCTGGCGAAATCGTTTATCTGCATTGCACCGCTGGAGTGAGCCGATCTCCGACGGTAGCGGCAGCTTTTCTTCATTGGAAGCTCGGCTGGTCCATTGATGACGCACTCTCTCACGTAACGGCTGTACGGAACTGCTGCCCCGATGGCGAAGTCATCCGATGTGAAGCTGCCCGTTAGGGTTTCGGCACCTGACCAAATCTGGAATCAACGTGCGGCTCCGGAGCATAACGGAAATTTGATCGCAAGCCATCGCAGGGCTACGAGTACTCCTTCACTTACGTAGGAAGGCGCGCACGATTGTCGTCTAATCTAGCGTCGTTTCAGGCGCTGCTCAATCCTCTGAGAGCGGCTATGAAATTGTCCCGCGAAAACGGTATTTCAATCGTATGGATAGGCGCGGGGAGGTACTCTGCCACCCGTTGGAAATCGGCAATGAAGGGTTCCCACCCTGTTGCTACCAAGTATCGTGTTCCAGGACTGATAGCCACAAGAGCCGAGATCGCCTCCGGGCCGACATTAATGAACAGATTGCTGTGAATCACGAGCCATGCGGGTAGCACTTCCCGCACGAACTTGACCACGTCGCCAAACCGGTTACAAAGTCGGCAACTGGTCTTCGATTGCCATTCCAGAGGCAGAAATTTCGGAAGAATTTCCAGCAGAGGCTCGAGACCGGAATCCATGATAATTGCGTATCGGATTTCCGGCGACAATGGTACAGGAGCAGCCACGTTCGCAGAGAGATGTCGAAAGTTCCTTGGCCACACTCGTTTCCTGTTCACCGGGTGGCCAGCGTGTGATCGCCTCAACCGCCTTTGGAATGTCGAATCCGTCGCTGGCCATGGCTCACCGACTCATCTGAGATCGCACTACGGCCCTCCCTCTCCATCTTGGGAGTAGCGAACACCACCGCGATGTCGTAGTTGACCGTTTTCGATCGCTATCGAAATATTTTCGGCAACTCCTGGGATCTTCATCCCCTGAAGTACAAATATGCTCCCATGATGCAGACCAGCACCAGCGCCGAACCTGCGACTTCCTTCCAGTTCCAACTGGCGCGAGTTTCGGCGCGGTCGGCGCCGGTGGTGGTCGCAAAGGTAAGGTTTTGAATTCGCTGATAATCGGGGGCAGAAGTCATGTGACTGACTACGATCATCACGATGGCGGACACAATAGTGATCAGCACGCTGAAATATTGGAAGTAGATGTTGTTGATGATCCACAGGAACGACCCATGTGGATACCCATTCGCCAACCCAGAGAGTCCGAGCGTGACCGGGGTATCCACCAGCATGCGGAAGACGCCGAGTGCAAACCCGACGATCATTGCCCAGAGCGCACCGGCAGCATTGAGCCGCTTGAAAAATACGCCGAAGAAAAACACCACAAAAATAGGGGGAGCCAAATATCCCTGAACGGCTTGCAGATAGGTGTAGAGTCCCTGCGCTCCTTTAATGACGGGAATCCATGCCAATGCCACCAGCACCATGGCTGCCGTTGCCATGCGTCCGACGCGAACAAGCTGGTGCTGCGATGCGCCCGGTTTCCACTTTTCGTAAAGATCGACAGTAAACAACGTTGAGCACGCGTTGAAGACGCCGGCGAGCGAGCCCATCAGCGCGGATAGCAATCCCGCGACGACCAGTCCGCGAAGACCGGGAGGGAGCAGATATTGCACCATCATCGGAAATGCGCCCTGCGCCACGGAGGAGATCGCCTTGCCATCTGCGCCGATCATCACGCCGAGTGCGGGCACTTTGCCGCTCTTCGCCAGTGCGTAACAGATGAGGCCGGGAATAATAAAGAGGTACACCGGGAACAGTTTCAGAAACGACGCGAAGATCGCGCCGCGGCGGGCCACTGCCTGATTCGGCGCTCCCAGTGCGCGTTGCACAATGTATTGGTCCGTACACCAGTACCACAATCCGATAATCGGCGCGCAAATCAGCATGCCTACCCACGGGAAATTGTCATTGAAGTACCACGCTTCCCTTATTACGTGGCCGGCGGCATCGGTTTGTAGGACCGGCGCCCAACTGCTCTGCACGCCTGCCGGAATCATCGGCTTCCACAGATTGAACATGTCAGTGCCGCACCAGTAGCGGAGTTCGTGCCATCCGCCGAGTTTGACCAGCCCGTATGCAGTCAGCGAGAAGGAGCCGAGAATCAGGACGAACGTCTGCACGGCATCGTTGTAAGCGACGGCGCGCATGCCGCCGAGCGCGGTATATAGACCGGTGAGCACGATGACAAGGACCGAGCCGATCCAAAAGCTATCAATCAGTGTGTGTCCAATTGTGATATGCAGCTCTGGCAAGAGCGTGCCGAAGACAACCCCTCCGGCGAAGATCCCGACTGCAATTTTGGAAACGATAAAAGTAATGATCGAGACGATTGACAGTACATAACGCGATGCCGGACTGAAGCGGCGCTCCAAAAATTCCGGCATGGTGAAGACCATAGAACGCATGTAGAACGGTACGAACACCCAAGCCAGCACAAGCAGACACCATGCATGCAGTTCGTAATGGGCAAGAGCAACGCCGCTGGTCGCGCCGGCTCCCGCGAGTCCGACGACGTGCTCCGAGCCTATGTTCGAGGCAAAAATCGACGCGCCGATGATCCACCAGCCGAGGTTGCGGCCAGCCAGGAAGTAGTCGGCCGCCGAGTCATTGCCCTTTTTGACCACCCACCACGCCACGCCCAGCAAAATGCCGAAATAGATTGCGATGACGGTCCAGTCAATGCTGGTGATTTGTGATTGCAGTTGGCCGCTGGCGACTGCGACAGCAAGGCATGCGCTCAACATGTGCGTCGTGTCCTCTGAGAATGGGATGTACAGAAAAACGTTTACCTAACGTTTCCACACTGTAGCATTGCGGACAAGTATCTGGGTCAAGACGTTGTCCTGTTCGGGAAAGACGGTGCGCAGGTCGAGCAGTACACTTCCTTCTTCGACGCGAGCGATAACCGGTGGATCGGACGAGCGCAGACGGGTAGCAAGTTCGTTCGCGCTGAGTTGTTCACAAGTAATAGATAGCAGCGTTGTGGGAAGAAGGGCAGAAGGGGCCGAGCCGCCGCCGATCAGGGATTCCCCGTCGATCAGTTCGATCCGTGTGGAGCGGGTGCTCTCGCCCGCTTGGATGTTCTTTTGCACCGTCACTGCCCTTTTCGTAATTTCTTGTTTCGATGTCTGCATCATGCGCAGCACGGGAATGGCGTTGTAATCTCGCTTCACATAGGCGAGCAGCGTGGCTTCGAGAGCGGCATATGTGAGCTTGTCCACCCGTAGTGCGCGGAATAGCGAGTTGCTTCGCATCTTTTTAACCAGATTTTCGCGCCCGCTTATTAGCCCAGCCTGGGGGCCGCCCAGCAGCTTGTCTCCGCTATAGCTAACGACATGAACGCCGGAACGCAAGCTGTCGAGCACGCCAGGTTCGTCGTTGATGCCGATAGTGCGCAAATCGAACAATGCGCCGCTGCCGAGATCTTCCATCAGTGGCAGCTTATGCTTATGCGCGAGTGCCACAAGCTCTGCGATCGAGGGTTGCTCGGTAAATCCTGAAATTTCGAAATTTGAGCGATGAACGCGGAGCAGGAGCTTCGTGTGCTCGTTGATGGCGCGTTCGTAATCGCCGATGCGCGTGCGATTGGTGGTACCGACTTCGCGGAGGGTTGCTCCTGACTTGGCCATCACGTCAGGAATGCGAAAGGAGCCTCCGATCTCGACGAGTTCGCCACGCGAGACGATGACCTCGCCGCCGTCGGCGAGTGTGTTGAGCGCGAGCAGCACAGCGGCGGCGTTGTTGTTGACGACAATGGTGGAGACAGATCCTTGGGTTAATTCAGTTTGCGTAGGGGCGGGTGCCCCCGCCCGCCCAGATACGCGAAGCTCGGCAAATTCTTTCCGTAGCAGTCTCCTGAAGAGCCTGTCGACATGCACATCCCGCTTGCCACGTTCGCCGGATTCGAGATCAAACTCCAGATTCGAATATCCGCCCGCGGTGTGAGCAATGTGATCAAGCGCGTCTTGTGCCAGGGGGGCCCGGGCGAGATTGGTGTGAAGAATCACGCCGCTAGCGTTAATTACCGGGCGAAGGGAATAGCTGAGAGCACGGTTTACTTCGGCGTGGACGGCCGAAGACAGGCCGGAGAGCGCCAGCGCCAGTTTGCTTTCGTCCAGATGACCGGCTGCGATCTCGCTTCGCAGCTTTGCGAGCACGATGCGGCATGCGTCCGCTGTCGCAGATTGTCTTTCGCGATGGGCCAGATCGGAAACGCCGGGATCGCGTAATAGTTCGTCCACGCTGGGCAATTCGCGATAGAGATCCGCCTGCGTCTTCATCAGCGAAGATTATGCGTTTAAATAGGAACTGGCCGCAACTGCGCCCGGCCGCGCGGGTACGGGCGCCCTCGCCCGTACGGTCGGGCGAAGCCCCGATGCCGTTGCCACCAGCCTGCATCGTTTTTTGCGGGAGGCTAACTCGTTTGAATCCGTCACCGATCAAAATTTTAAACCCCAATTTGCAACCGCCATCTCCATGCCGTAAATTCATCTCGTATATTGCAACGTGAAGAGGACCGATATGAAACCTCGTTATTCCACATTGATATTGCTCGCGCTACTAGCACTTTCCTGCTTTGCCCAGCAATCCAAGCCCGCCGGAGTGGTGCCATCTGCCGATTTAAAGACTCTTATACCAAATAATTATTTCTATCGAGGGCAATCGGCGAGCGTCCAGTTGCGGAACTCGGCTGCGATTCGCACGAAGGACGGTAAGTATGTGCTGGCCGCGCTAGTGGATACGTCTGGCTACGCGTCGGATGTGGCGGCCAAGTATCAGGGCCTATTCATCAGTGAAGTGAAATTGAAGGTTGGTGACGCGGAGCTTGCGCCTGGCGAGTACGGATTCGGCTTTGTCGCGGACAAGTTCGTGGTGACGGACGTGGGTGCGAATGACGTTCTCAGCGCGGCTTCGCGGCAGGATGAGAATGTGAAACGCGCCGTGCCGTTAAAGATGGCCGAAGACGGCGGCGAGTACCGGCTTTACGCGGGGAAGAAATATGTAGCGCTGCAGGTTGAGTAGGAACTTCCCAATCTAGCTCAACTATGGAGGTACGGGCGCCCTCGCCCGTCCGGGTCGAGCGAAGCTCGACAAGAATCAACTCCCAAAGTGCTCTTTGCACACCTCATCGAAACGCTTGTGCCAGCCGCTCCAATACGGGCAGAATTCCCGCCACAGCTTTTCCCGTGTCCTGAACTCATCCTCATTTTGGTATGTGGGTGCGGGAGGCCAACTCTCGTACTTGTAGCTGATTCGATGTCCGGTCGGAAGGACTTTCCAATAGGTGGCCAAGGCCCAAGAATTTCCCACCGTTCTGTTCCCGGTACAGGCGGCGGCGATATCTTCCTTAGCTGCAGGGCTAGTTCAATCGCCCTTCGGTCAGAGGCACTCAGCCTAAATTCATTGCGCCCCGAATCGTACCAGCTGCTGAAGAACTTGCTCCAATCCACTCCGGCATAGCTCGCCCAAGTGTCTCCGCCGACGGCCGATAACCTGTATGTGAGTATGTTGGCTTGTGGGCGATCCGAAGATGACGTGTCGAACTCAAACTGTTGCCGGGCCAGTTCATAGTCAGGTGCAATCGCTGGTTCATCTTCTCCTTCAGCGCACTCGATCAACTCCTCACTCCACAACCGGAAAAAGTGTTCCGTCAATTCACGTGCTGGCAGGCCGGGCCAGAATCGGTTGACACCCCCAATCGTTTCTTCCTTCAAAAGCAACCAGGCAGGCCATTGCTCCTCAGAGACGCCATAAAGGATTGTGTAGTCCGCCCTATCGATTTTCACATTCATCGTCACCCGACCTCGACCAGTCCATACGTCTTCTGCCACTTGGTGCGCATGTGCTTGAGTGCACGGTCGATCTCGGCCTGGGAGATTTCGGAATTCGGGCCGGCTATAACCGCGGCGGCTTCTTTCTTGGCCAGTTCAAGCAAATCGCGGTCGCGGATAAGGCTGGCGACCTGGAAGCTGGGCAGGCCGGCTTGCTTGGTGCCGAAGAATTCACCGGGGCCGCGCATCGCAAGATCTAATTCCGCGATCTTGAAACCATCGTTGGTGCGGACCATTTCATCGAGACGCCGTTCGGCTTCTTCGGAGACTTTGCCTCCGGTCATCAGAATGCAAAATGATTTTGCGGCGCCGCGGCCGATGCGTCCGCGTAATTGATGAAGCTGAGCGAGGCCGAAGCGCTCCGCGTGCTCGATGACCATGACCGCGGCGTTCGGAACATCGACGCCGACTTCGATCACTGTTGTCGAAACCAGAATCTGAATCTTGCCTTCCTGAAACAGGCGCATGACTCGTTCTTTCAGGTCGGGATCCATGCGGCCGTGCAGCACTGCGACGCTGAGGTCGGGAAAAACTTTCTTGCTCAGCTCGCTGTACATCTTCATGGCGGCCTTGAGTTCGTTGTCTTCACTCTCCTCAATCACGGGACAGACAACGTAGGCCTGATGTCCGGCTGTGACGTGCTTGCGGACAAAATGCCAGACTTCGTCGGCGCGCTCGTCGCCCACTCTTTTGGTCACGATCGGAGTTCGTCCGGGAGGCATTTCGTCCAGCGTGCTGAGATCGAGATCGCCGTAGAGGGTGAGGGCTAGTGTGCGGGGGATAGGCGTGGCAGTCATGACGACGACGTCGGGCTCGGCGGCAGAAGTCGTCGAGCTTCGATGTGTTTGCGCACTCGAGTTTGCGGAGCTCCGCTCCGCAGGACCCATTCGACTCCCTTTCTTCGTTCGGTCGCTCAGGGCAGGCTCACTGAGGGCACCCGTCCCCACGTGGCCATTGCTGGTGCCCGTCCCTACGTGACCATCTTGCTTTCTCATCAGCTTGAAGCGTTGCAACACCCCGAAGCGGTGCTGCTCGTCAACAATTACGAGGCCAAGTTTGGCGAACTCAACTTTCTGCTCGATGAGAGCATGAGTACCAATCACCAGCTGCGCATTGCCTTGAGCGATGTGGCGCCGGGTTTCGCGCTTGCGATCGTCTTCGAGGGATCCGGTGAGCAGAACGATGCGATATCCGGAAGGCTCAAGAATGCGACGCGCGGAGAAGTAATGCTGCTGCGCCAGAATTTCGGTGGGCGCCATGAGCGCGACCTGATGTCCGCTCTCGATGGCGATAATGGCTGCTTCGAATGCAACCAAAGTCTTGCCTGACCCGACGTCGCCCTGAAGAAGGCGTCGCATCGGGAACGGCTTCTGCATGTCGGCCGCGATTTCTTTCAGAGCCCGCTTCTGTGCTCCGGTCGGATGAAACGGGAGAATTTTTTTAATTGCGTCGCGAACGCGGTCGTTGAGTTCGAAGGCGATTCCGGTTTGTGCCTTTTGCTGGCGGCGCTTGAGTTCAAGCCCTAGCTCGATGAAAAACAGCTCTTCGAAGATCATGCGTATGTGAGCCGGAGTGCGCCAGTTCATCAGCGTCTGCATGCTCTCGCCTTCGTCGGGCCAGTGAACTCTCCACAGCGCCTCGCGGGGTGGCACAAGATTCAAGCGTTTGCGAATTGCCGATGGAATGCCTTCCGGGAGATCGGGCGTGAGACTCTCAAGAGTCTTGTGAATGACCCTTCGAAACCAGCGGGAGGTGAGCCGTCCCTGG
Source organism: Acidobacteriota bacterium (assembly GCA_003224815.1). Lineage (GTDB taxonomy): Bacteria > Acidobacteriota > Terriglobia > Terriglobales > Acidobacteriaceae > Gp1-AA145. The sequence continues at coordinate 20,544 of QHZW01000124.1, forward strand.
CCGGCAGTTTCGTAGATGGGAACAATGCGGCCAATTTCGAGAGAAGCTGCCGCCTTCTGGTCGGCGGCCTCGCCGTCGGATTCACCCAGGATTTCAAATTGCGGCTGCTTCAATTCGAGTTCGCCGCGGCTGTCTTCGACGCGCCCGTAGAGGGCGACCATTTGCCCGGGCTTGAATTTGTCTTTTAGATATGTGCCGTTGAACCAGATGCAGCGCAGGCGCGTGCGTCCCTGGCCAGCGGTCATCTGGAAGATGGGCATCCGGCGGGTGCGGAACAAACCTGAGGTGCGGACTTCGGCGATAACGGTTGCCATTTCGCCGGCCCGCAACTCAGCAATGGTGCGCGGGTTCAACCTGTCTTCATAGCGAAAGGGCAGATAATGAAGAAGATCGTCCACCGTGTGAATGCCCTTGGCCCCAAGGATTTCTGCCAGGCGCGGACCAATTCCTTTCACATACTGAACAGGGGTGGAGGGTTCGAGCATCTCAAGGGATGGTAACAGCGGCAGTCAGTTGTTGGCACTCGGCAGAGTGCTACTTTCAGGTTTCCGGTGTCAAATCCAGCTAGGGTGAATTTCGCGCAATCTCTGGTAGCGGTTCTGGCGGGGAATATAATCTATTTCCTGCTCATGCCCCACTTGCCTCCTGTGGCGCAACATATTCGTAAGTACGATTTCGGAGTGGTGGTGGATTTCGCTATTTGCGTAGCAGTCTTTGTTCTGATCAAAACATTCGCCAATCGAGGCAGAAGTTCGCGGCAGCAGCAGCGGTGATTTAGCTGTGCAGTCCTTGCGGGACTCTCATCTGGAATCACCGATGACGGAATGACACGGGCGAGGGGCGCCCGCGCCTCCAAAACCATCTTAATTATATTTCCGAGGGTTTGCCCCACCATTCCTTCATCTGCTTCTGGATCTCGTCTTTGTGCTTGAGCACGTCTTTTTGCATGTTTTCCATTTGCTTTTTCAATTCGCCCTGCTGATTTTGCATTTGCATGCGGTACTCATGCTGCATTTTGTCGAGCTTGGGTTGCATACGCTTCATTTCTGCGTCAATTGTGCTCTTGCTCGCGGCCAACTGAGCCTGGAGGGCCGCGAACTCCGATCCCGGGCCGATCAGGTCGGCACAATCTTCCGCGTCAACAAGGTCGGATGGGGCAATGACTGCGCCCGTAGGTTTGACTTCTGGCACAGTCAGGGTCAAGTTCTGCTCCCTCTTGTCGCGCATCACGGTGACTGCTGCCTTGTTATTTTGGCCTTTGCGCAGGAGGCGCGTGAAGTCGCTGCAATCGTTCACCGGAGACCCATTGATTTTCACGATCACATCTCCGGCGTGGAAGCCGGCATTCTCGCCCCGACTGCCGCGTTCGACCGATCGCACTAAGACTCCGTTGCCGCTCTTCACGCCGAAAAATTCACTTAACTGCGGCGTGAGATTTTCGATCATCAGCCCACTGCGGACTGGGGAGTGAATCACGACGACGTTCGCTATATCCATTTCCGGCATATTGATAGGCGGAATATGAATCGCGGGAATGTTCACGGGCGGCACTGGTGGCATAACAAAGTTGAACGAGTGGTCCATGTTGGCCATCTTGTTTCGGTCGGCGAGTTGTGCCTTGACTGTCATTGGCTGGCCATTACGGCTGATGCCAACCGAAATGGTGCGACCAGCGGGAATCTCGCGGATTAACCGGCGTAATTGCTCGACGCTCTCTACCGGCTGACCGTTGATGCTCAGGATTACGTCATGCTCTTTCAACCCAGCTTTGGCCGCGGGTGCATCCTGATCGACCATGGTAACTTCAACGCCGCGCTCCTCTTTCAGGTGAAGCGGGCCAACCCGGTCAGCGGTGATGTCGTCCGTATCCACGCCGAGATATGAACCGCCCCACGGCTCTTCACTGTAGAACGCGTATGGCTGAGTGCCGGCGGAAACCGCGGATGGAATTACGAGTACTGCGCCTGCAATCGCCAGAATTGCAATGGCCAGAATTTTCTTGTTCATGAGTCCCTCCCTACTGCGCGCGGCGGAAGTAAATGTTGCCCATCGTCGTGCGCACTTTCAGCTCCGGGCCGCCGCCATTCACGCTACCTTCAGCCGAAACCAGCTTCGGCCCCCATTGTCCTCCACCTTCCGAGGAAATCTTGATTTCTGGAAAGTCGGACACGATCTGTTGTCCATTGGCAGCTTCAATACTGGCGCGGACGGTCAAATTGATGTTCGAGACAAGATAGACCGTGATGTCGCCCACACCTGTTTCAAGAACCGAACTGCTCGCCCCACTGTTTCCGCGGATGAATTTTGCGGTAATGGCACCCGATCCAGTCTCGACGTGCGCCGATGGAACGCCCCAAAGCTCAATGTTCCCGCTGCCGGTCTCGCCCTTGATGGGGCCGCTTGCTGACGAAACCTTCAGGGTTCCGCCGCCGGTTTCCATGCTGACGGCGCCACTGATTTCGCCCAAATCGATGCTGCCACCGCCGGTTTCAGCTCTTACCTCACCGGTGCATTTGTCTACATGAATGCTGCCGCCGCCAGTCTGGAGCGAAGCGCCTGCCGATCCAGAAACCAGAACCAGGCTTCCGCCGCCACTTTCAGCAACCACTTTGCCCTTAGCCGATCCGATGTGAATGCCGCCGCCGCCAGTACGTACGGTGAGATCGGACCCCACGTTGCCCACGTCAATCCCGCCACCGCCGGTTTCAGCGTTGATGGCACCGCCAATATCTTCAAGGTGAATGCCGCCGCCGCCGCTTTGAGCCTCGAGTCGGCCGGAAATTCCGGTGATTGAAATATCGCCGCCATCAGTTCCAATCTTGACGAGGTCCAGATCACGGGGAACATTCACCGTGACTTGCGAATTGAACTTGTGCGGGTGTCCGTTTTCCCACTCGCCGGTAATGAACGCGGTGTCACCCCGCACGTAGGTGCTGATTTTGTAGTCTTCGAATTGTTTGCGCGCCCGGTCCTCTGAGCCTTCATATGACTTGTTGCGAATCACGTAGTTGATCCCCTGGGTTGATCCGCCCTGGACGTGCACCGCGCCGATCTCGACCTGAATGTGCAGGTTGCGTACGCCCGAGAGCGAGCCGCTGACCACACTTACCCAGTTGTTACCCTCTCTTTGGACTGACGTCTGCTGCGCGGCGCACAGGGTGGTGATCAGCGCGGCCAGCAGCCCGAATTTGGTTATGGTTTTTCGCATTTCAGTTGATGTTTGCCTCTCCCCTTAAT
>QHZW01000048.1 GCA_003224815.1 Acidobacteriota bacterium
CGGTCACTGAAGCTTCTGGCGCCCACTGTGGACGTGTGCGCGAGGTGGCACTTACACCGGCTGACGATCCGGCTCGGGTATCGGACCTGATCGTCCGCACCAAGCAGGGCGATCGCGTGCTGCCGTTTTCTGCTATTTCCTCGGTGAATGGCGGGATCCGCACGACTTCCCCGGCTTCGGAGTGGGTTTCGGCGCACTCCGACGGCTTGTTTCTGCTAGAGCGCGACCTGCTCGACCAGCAGATCATCGATGTCCATGGGCGCAAGGTGGTCCGGGTTAACGATGTAGATCTTCACCCCGAAACCACCGATGGCCGCCTATACCTCAAGGTAGGCTCAGTCGATGTCGGACCCCGCGGCGCAATCCGCCGCCTGCTTAAGGGTGTGGTCCCAATGCCCGCGCTCAAGCTTCTGCTCCAAAGAATTCCGCCACGGCTCATCCCCTGGGAGTTCGTGGATCTGATCGAGACTGATCCGGCACGCCGGGTGAAGCTGAAGATTTCCCACGATCGGCTCGCCAAGCTGCACCCGGCCGACATTGCCGACATCATCGAGGAACTTGCGCCCAAGGAGCGCGAGGCGGTTTTCGAAACTCTGGACGAAGAAATCGCCGCTGGTGCGCTTGAAGAAGTCCAGCCCAGGTTCAAGAAATCAATTCTGGAGTCGCTCGGTTCCGAACGCGCGGCCGACATAGTCGAGGAGATGAATCCCGACGCAGCTGCCGACCTCCTGGCCGACCTGCCTGAAGAACGCACGTCCGAGATTCTGCAGGAAATGGAACCGGAAGAACGCAACGAAGTCGCCGAATTGATGGAGTTCGGTGGCACTACGGCTGCCGGCCGCATGAACACCGAATATCTCGCGCTCGACGATTCGGCAACCGTAAACGACGGAATTGAAGCCTTGCGCAATTTCGAAGGCGGCGTGGAGTCTGTCAGCACACTTTACCTGGTGGACAAAGAAGGTCATTTGGCTGGCGCGGTTCCACTGGCCAAAATCGTTCTCGCCAAGGCTGACGACAAGCTTACATCCCTTAGCCAGGAGCCGCTGATCTCAACCCATGCCGGTGCCCGCGAGAAAGAAGTCGCCGAACTTTTCGACAAATACAACCTCATCACTCTGCCCGTTGTGGACGACGAGAAAAAGCTGACCGGCGTGATTACCTCCGATGATGTGATAAGCCTGCTTAGGGCGAAGTTGTAATTCGTTCATTGACGCACTTCTTGCCTTGTATTACACTACGGACATATGAGTAATACAATACTTACAGTGCGCATGCCTCCGGACCTGCTGGACTGGTTGACGGAAGAATCCCGGCGTACTGGTATTCCGGTCGGAAGACTGATTCGCGAGCAACTCGATAGAGCCCGCAAAGAACAAAGTGAGCCGTCTTTCATGCGGCATGCTGGAAAAATCAGTGGGCCACGTGACCTTTCCAGCCGAAAAGGCTTTTCCCGATGAAAGCAATTGCCGATACCGGCTTCATAGTCGCTTTCGTCAACCGCCACGACCAGCACCACCAGTGGGCAGCATCGGTGGCGAGACAAATTACCGAACCACTTTTGACGTGCGAGCCTGTGCTTGCTGAAGCCGCGTTTCAGGTCCGTTCGTCGTCCATCATTATCGAATTGCTGCAAGATTCACTTCTGACTCTCTCATTCAACATCGACAAGAATCTGCAACATTTAAAACAACTCGCGATCCGATACGAAGATCGGAGTCCTGATCTCGCCGATCTATGCATTGTCCGGATGAGTGAACTGTACCCGAAGCACTCCGTCGTCACCGTAGACCATGATTTCAAGGTTTATCGTCGTAACAAGCGCGATTTAATCCCGCTTTTAACCCCGCCTCATAGCTAAACTTTTCAGAACTTTCACTACCCAAATTCCCTGCTCTCCGTTTATTCTGAAGTGCCTGCAGTGACGAGCTATCAAATCCAAAACAATCATTCGGCCCATGAGATTCTTTCGACGCTGGAGAACTCGGATACTTCTGTTCTTTGCCGTCGTGGGTCCCGGTTTCATCACCGCTAACGTTGATAACGATGCCAACGGCATCGTCACCTACTCGCAGGCTGGCGCTCAGTTCGGGTATCAGCTCCTCTGGACGATGATCCCAGTCACATTGGCGCTGATCGTCGTCCAAGAAATCTGCGCACGAATGGGCGCCGTCACCGGCAAAGGTTTGAGCGATCTCATCCGCGAAGAATTCGGCTTCCGCATCACTTTCTTCATGATGCTCGTGATCTTGTTTATCAACTTCGGAAACATTCTCGGAGAGTTCGCCGGCATCGCCGGCAGCCTTGAGCTGTTTGGCCTGTCGAAGTACTACACAGTGCCAGTATGCGCGGTGATCGTCTGGCTCATCATCGTGAAGGGCCAGTACAAGGGTGTGGAGAAGATTTTCCTGGTCGCGTCCTTCATTTACATAACCTATGTGTTTGCTGGGGTGTTGGCAAAGCCCGATTGGATCAAAGCGGCCGTGGGCACAGTAAAGCTGCCGGGCAAAGAACTCTTCCGGCACGATTACTTGTTCATGACGATCACGGTGATCGGCACTACTATCGCACCATGGATGCAGTTCTACTTGCAATCGTCTGTGGTTGAGAAGGGCGTCACCAAGCGGCAATACAAAACTTCACAGCTTGACGTGGTCGCAGGCTGCATCTTCACCGATATCGTGGCGTGGTTCATCATCGTCGCCTGCGCGGCGACTTTATTCGTTCACGGATTCCATAACATCAACGACGCCAAAGACGCTGCCGAGGCGTTGCAGCATTTGGCGGAAGATTACGCCTACATCCTCTTCGCAATTGGGTTGTTCAATGCTTCCCTGTTCGCGGCCTCGATTTTGCCTCTTTCAACCGCATACACCGTCTGCGAAGGATTGGGATTTGAATCAGGCGTAGGCAAAAGATTTTCGGAGGCCCCGGTTTTTTATTGGCTCTATACCCTGCTCATCGCCGCTGGCGCCGGCTTAATCTTGATGCCTCGTCTCCCCCTGATCAAAATTCAGCTCTACTCGCAGGCGCTGAACGGTGTAGCTATTGCGCCGGTACTCATCTTCATGCTGCTGCTGGTAAACAAGAAGGATTTGATGGGCGAGTACGTCAATTCGCGCCTGTACAACATCGTTGCCTGGGGCCTGACCGCAGTCATGGTCGTTCTTTCGGTTCCCTTTGTTTGGGACACAGTAAGACAGCTTTTGCACCACCAGTAATCAAGTCACAACGTTACTGAACCACCCTTCAGAGTAATCTTCCTCCGCTTGACTCGCCGGTCTATACTCCGATCGTGAGTTCCGGTCCAGATCCTCGCCTCCAACAGGCTGCAAGTCAGCCGAACTCCGATCCCTACGTGCCGATCCAGTACGAGCAGACTCCACGTTCCAAGCGCCCGCTCATAATCATTGCCGGACTTCTGCTGATGCTTGCGTTTGCGGCACGGAACGGCAACGCGCAGTCTGTATGGCAGGTCATTTCCCGCTTCATCGGCCTGCATGGAAAGCCCGAGCCAGCGTCGGCGAACGTACTGTCAGAGCACGAGACCGAAGTCCTCGACCAGATGTCGCCACAGGCGCAGGCCGAGTTGCTGCTGGAGCGGTCCATCAATCATTATCGTGGAGCCAACGACGAGATCGCGAAGCGAGTGGACGGTTGGCGCGGCAAGTTGAAAATAGAAGGTCATCTTGAGTCGCTCTATGGGATCGCGATCAATTCCGACGATCTGCGTGTTCGCGCCGCATCGCTCGAAATCGATCTTGCGTCACGCAATCTGGTTAAGAACGCCGCTACGATTGATCACCTTGAAAATGATGCCCGCTACGGCGAGCAAGGGCCGCGCGTGAATGCCATGTGGGATATCGCGCTGCTGGGAAATCGTGGGGTTGAGCCGCAACGCGCCTTTGAAATAGTTTCGGCTTCACTTCACGACAGCAATCCAAATGTGCATTACTGGGCGGTTGAATCGCTGTCATACCTCGGGACGGACGATGTTATCGAGCCCTTGTTGGACGTATTTCACAACGATCCATCGCCGAACATCCGTGAACGTGCTGCTTGCGGTCTGGCGCAGTCGGGGATGCTGAGTGAAAAGCAACGGCGCACCGCTGTTCCGAAGCTGCTCGATTTCGTGGAAGATCCTTCGCTCGATCCAACGACGCGCAGCTGGGTATTCCAGGCGTTGCGCGATATCACGGGGCAAAACCTGCCGCACGATCCTGCTGCATGGCGCAACTGGTATAACAGTCGCGATCTGCGCTGGAACCCAGTCACACGCGACAGCGAATAATCAGACCGCCATCAAGACCACTCCTGCCGCCACAAACAAAGCGGCCGCCCAACGCCGGCCATCCACCCGCTCGTGCAAAAAGATTTTCGCGGCGATGGCATTCGCAACGAAGGTGAGAGAAGCAGCCGCCGGTCCGATCAGGCTGACGTCATTCCAGGAAAGCCCGAACAGCAGGCTATAGAACGAGACCGCCATGCAGGCCACGCCCAGCAGGAAGTAGCGATTCCGCAAAATTAACAACGTGACAAAGAGAAAGCCACGGCGCGAGCGCATCTGGCCCAGATCGCCAATCTGCTTCATCGCGCGAGAGAGCAGAACGTCTCCCGCAGATGACGATAGCACTACGGCTAGAATTGCCAGCCATGCATTCAGGTTGCTGATCGCGTGCCGAATCATGAGTGCTCCGTCGCCGCTCGATCACCCGGCACATGCCGGCGGGGTGGACGCCTCGTCAGTTCCGGCCCGGTCGTTACAAATCCAACTCCTGCCGAAACCAACGCAATGCCCAGCCATCGCGTCAGGCTCACCTGTTCGTGAAGCAGAAACTTTGCAATAAATGCCAGCAGCACATAACCCAGTGAACTCGCGGGCAAAACATAGGTCAGGTCAGCCCACGAAAGCGCGGTCATGTAGGAGGCGAAAAATCCCAGCAGAAACACAATGCCGAGAGCCACCCACATGTTCGTCATCGCGAAGAACAGAGAGTGAATGTTGTGCAGCGAAATATTGCCGACCTGCTTCATCCCGTAAGAGAGCAGAGAGTCTCCCACGGGGGCAAAGACCGTCACGCCGCCCAGCACCAGATACTTGCGGAGGTTCACAAACTAGACCTGTACGGTCTCCTGGGGAGTAGGAGTGGGCGCTTCTGGCGTGGTTGAGTGACCATTGCTCCCCGCCTTACCCTTTGTCAGCTTGTTGCGCATCGAGCGCACTTTCAGAAAGGTCTTGGCCTCCTTGTAAAGGCGCTTGCGATTATCGGAATTGAATACCGCCTTTTTCAGGATGCGAAATACCGCTTTAGGCCGGAAATAATAATCATCATAGAACTTATGAACGGAATTCAGCACCTCGTCGGCTGGAAGACCGGGATACTCGATGTGCGCGAGCTGGTGCCCACCCTGATCGACCATACTTCCCTTCACCAGGAAGTTGTTCGACACCGCAAAATCGTAAAGTTCGGTTCCCGGATAGGCATGCGCTACCGAGACCTGAATGGTTTCGACATCCAGTTCCTTCGCGAACGCCATGGTGTTCTTGATCGTCTCGCGCGACTCACCTGGCAGGCCGAGAATGAAGTCGCCATGAATCACCAATCCCAGCTTATGAGCGTCCTTGGTGAATTGGCGTGCGCGTTCCAGGGTGGCGCCCTTCTTGATGTTTTTGAGAATCTGCTGATCGCCGGATTCATACCCAACGATGAGCAGACGGCAACCGGCTTCCTTCATGGCTTTCAGCGTTTCGTAATCGGTGGTGACGCGCGATGTGCATGACCACGTCAGATTCAGCGGCTTGAGCTTCGAGCACAATTCAACTGTTCGCGCCTTCTGAATATTAAAAGTATCGTCATCGAAGAAATATTCTTTCACGTACGGCCAATACTCTTTCGCTTTGGCCATCTCTCGGGCAACGTCGTCGGTCGAACGCTTGCGCCACGCGTGACCGCTAGTGGTCTGCGGCCACAGACAAAACGTGCACTGGGCTGGACATCCGCGCGTAGTGTAAAGCGAAACATAGGGATGCAAAAGGAACGGCACGTTATAGCGGCGTACATCGAGATCACGGTGATAAATATCGGTGACGTGCGGCAGCGCGTCGAGATCCTGAAGCTGAGGCCGGTCGGCATTGTGCGAAATTGAGCCGTTGTTGCGGTAAGAAACCCCAAGAATCTGCTCGAGCGGCTTGCCGTCCGCGAATTCTTTGACCGCGTAGTCGAATTCCTTGCGCACCACAAAATCTATGGCCGAAGCGTCGCCCAATGACTTCTCCGGCAGGACCGTCACATGCGGCCCTACGAACGCGATCTTGATCTTCGGATTTTCGTCCTTAATCCTTTGCGCCAGCTGGATGTCGCCCGGAAATCCAGGAGTGCTGGTATAAAGCACCAGGAACTCATATTCCTTGGCAATTTTGATGGTTTCGTCGGCAGAAACATGGTGCGACGGGGCATCGAGCAGGCGCGCTCCCTCCAGCATGCCGGTTGGATACGCAAGCCATACCGGATACCAGTAAGACTCGATTTCGCGAGTAGCCGGCCAGCGCGATCCTGCGCCGCCATCAAAATTCTCAAAAGAGGGTGGGTTCAGGAACAGGGTTCGTAAAGGCATAAATTTGAAGTCTTTATCCTAACATTGTTATGTAGAGCAAGTTCGGCAAGCGGTATCTGCCGGGTCACTGCGGGCGACGACGGAACTTTGGCACTTTCAGCCTAACCACAGAATGACATAGTGCCAACGCGTTTACCCCAAACAGTGCTTGGATGCATTGAATGGCAGGTAGGCTCCCCAACCAGAGCTCCGAAATGTCTCCCAAATCACGGAGCGCGTTGGGTCCAGGCCTCAAGCTCTCCCGTAAGCCGGAGAAGCCCAATGCGCGCGCGAGTTAAGGCAAGGTCGGTGTTTTGTGCCGCGTTGTATTTTTCGAACATTTCCAGATGTGCGTTCGCAGCATCAGGAAGGGTTGCTGTTCCGGAATTCACGCGTACTTCGGTCGCATCCACATTGGATTGTGCAATCTCGTACTCGAGATCAGAAACCTCTTTGGCTGCGCTCAACTGACGGACGGAATCCTGCGCCTTCAACACCTGTTGTGAAACCTGGTTCTTGGTTGATTCCGCTTCCTTCCTGGCACGGACCGCGTCCGCGTCAGCTCCCGCAGCGTGTGCTTTCTGTGCCGTATTGAAAATCGGGAATCGCAGCACGACGCCGACTGTCGCGTTGTTGCGCTGAAAAACATCGTTGGGGAAAAACTGCAGCCAATTATTGAACTTGGCAAGTACGGCATACTGAGTCGCGAAATCGGCGGTTGGCCACAACATCCGGTGCTCCGCACGTGCCCGAAAGCCTTGCGCTACAGCGTGCTCTCGCGCAAACAGCACACTGGGGCTGGCTTCAGCGACAGTTTCAGGGGCCTCAGGTTGCGAAGGGATTTCGGGCAAACCCGGGACACTTTTTCCGTCCACTTCGATTGAGCCCTGGGGTAATCCTGTCAATTGTGAAAGCAAGGCGCGCAGTTCGTGCACGGAACCTTCCGCTTCCGCGATGTGCATGTTCGCCCGTGCCACTGCCAGCCGCGCCTGTTTCCGCAATTGAGGATTATCAATTCCTTCCTGAACTCTTTGATCGACGATCTGTTGTGTGTGCAGGGAGTCGTTGTACTGTTGATGCACGTGGTCAACCAGCCCCTGCCATCTCACCAGTTCCACGTAAGCCAGGACGGTTTCTTGAATGATCTGGTTGCGCTGGTCTTTGCTTCCCAGTTGCGTGGCTTTGGATTCGCTACGCGCCGCGCGAATGTAATCCCGCAACGCCATATTGATAATTGACGATTGTGCCGTCACATTGAAAAGCGATGGGGCCGAGCCTTCAAGGCTCAACGGATATCCCCACGTATCTCCCAGTCCCGAGCCAATCATCAACTGCGGCAAATATTGATTCCGTGCTTCCCGGAAGGAAGCGTCTGCACGTTGCTCGTCGGCTGTGATCTGCCCTGCAGCGGGGCTATGATTCAGCGCCAACTCTACCGCCCGCTTCAATGTGAGTTGTTCGGCCGAAGCGCTGAAAGATGGAAAAAGAAAGGCGGGCAGCAGCGTGAACAAAATCCTGCATGGCACAGACCGGGCAGGCTTCATAGCTCCACCTTACCGTGAAAATTGATTTCTGAGAAAATCAGCCCACAATTGCGAGTGCTCATCCTAGCGGTTCACGCGTGCCAGCGCCTGTTGTGCTGGTTGAAACTCCCTAGCCAATTCGAGCGCCGAGCGATACTCGGATTCTGCGTTCTTTTTGTCGCCCAGTTTCTCGGCGGCAGAACCCAGTAGGAAGTGCACCTTGAACGCGGGTGCCTGCTCCACCTGCGATTTC
>QHZW01000456.1 GCA_003224815.1 Acidobacteriota bacterium
CAATCAGGCTGCGCAACTGCTCAGCGTCTCCGAACGGAGCCAGCGGACCGTCAATCAGACGAATGATCTCGCTGAGGTGAATGTCGGCTGGAGCGCGCCGTAGCTGATATCCGCCTTTGGCGCCGCGGACACTCTCAACGATGCGGGCGTTCTTGAGTTCGAGAAGAATAAGTTCAAGAAACGTTTCCGGTAACTCTTCTTCATAAGCAATATCGCGGATGCGGATTGCGCCCTGGTTATAGTGGCGCGCGAGCATCATCATGGCTTGCAGCGCATACAGACCTTTTTGGGAGATCTTCATGGTTTGCCACTGTACCACAATGTCTATTTATTTAATAGACATAAGGGACAATGCAAGTAGGCTGCCAACCGGAAAGCAGGCTAAGTCATTTGGTTTGCGACAGCTACAGTGAATGTAAATTTTAAGTTAATACGCGGTGCGCAGAAGTTTGCATCGTCAGCGAACTCAAGCGGGCAAACAGGTTCTCAGGCCGCGACGCGTTTCAGGAAATCTTCAGGATCTGCAATGTGATATTGTCTGGCCCGCCATGATCTTTCGCCAGTTGCACCAGCGCCTTTGCGGCGTTATCGGTGCTATGGGACGACAGAGTTTGCGCAATTTCCGCTTCGCTCATCTGTCCCCAAAGCCCGTCCGTACAGTTGAGCATCACGTCGGAACTTTCAAGCTGGACGGGTTCGGCAGGAATATCTGGTTCCATGGCATCAGTTACTCCGATGGCCGCAGTGAGCACGTGTCGTTGTGGATGAGAATCAGCTTCTTGGGCGCGGATCACGCCACTCTCCACCAAACGGGCAACTAGCGAATGATCTCGCGTCAATGCACGCAAGCTGCCTTTTCGAAACAAATAAAGCCGGCTGTCGCCGACATGCGCAAAACAAAGCTGACTTCCCACGATTGCAGCTGCGGTAAGTGTAGTCCCCATACCTCGTAGTCGCGCATCTTGCCGGGCCTTTTCTTGTACCGCGGAATTCGCCAGACGAAACGCTTCTAGAAGCTCTTGCTGTGGATCGCCTCCGCCGCCCGTAGCATAGTGTTGTTTTACGGTGTCAACCGCGATTTGGCTCGCAAACTGGCCCCCTTCGGTTCCACCCATTCCGTCAGCGATAACGGCAAGTCGTCCTAAGCGCGCGAAATCGGCATCGTCGTCTGGCTCCCAATAGACGAAATTGTCTTCGTTATTCTCGCGTTGGCAGCCCACGTCTGTGAGACTGACAACTTCAATTCCAGGACGAACCCTCATTCAGCGCGCGCTCCTAAAGCCAGAACCTGACGGAGAAGTTCCGGCAACCCAACCCTGAAAACCACGAATTATACGCGAGGGCATCCGTACCCCTGACATTTGTCATTGACGCGCAATGATGATCTCCACTGTTCGGGAGCCAGCAATCCCAGGAAGATGTTGTTATCGACCATCCGGACTGAGGAAACAATATGGCAAGTACGCAAACACTCACGGTATGGGCAAGACGGCCGGTTGCACAAGGCCCGCTCGCGAGTTTTGAGTCCGTCAGCAAGCATTACGGACAGACACACGCACTTGCGAATTTCAGCCTCGAGGTTTGCGGAGGCGAGTTGGTCGCGTTGCTTGGTCCGAATGGGGCCGGAAAAACGACGGCGGTCAAGTTACTGCTTGGGCTGGCGCGAGACACAACTGAAGGAACCAAGCTGAACTTTAGATTTCCTCTAAACGGCGCGAACGGGAACCATTGAATCCGCCAGTCAAAACCGGGCGCAAGACCATCCGCATCGTCATGGCCGAAGACCAGGGAATGGTTCTGGGAGCTTTTGCTACGCTCCTCGAGATTGAAGGCGATATCAGCGTCGTGGCGCCGAAGGAACTGTCCGGAACTCTCTGTCCGCAGCCATCAGCAAATTGGGTGCAGCGAATCGGATAGAAGCTGCGCGCATCGCCAGAAACAAAGGATGGCTGTGAGCTGCAGGTGCGTTCCGGCCCACCGCTCACTCTGGCCTCACCTCTGACTTTCCGAAGCGCTTTTGTATCTTTCTCGCATTCGTTCTTCCCGTTGTTCTAATTCTTTATTCAGCATCTCGGCCAAATACTGCAACCTCACTGGATCGGGTTCCTCCACAATTGCCTCGCACAATTCTCTCCAACGGTGGTCATTCGTACTGTCGTTCACGTCGAGGCCTCCGTTAATTCATATTTTCGCTGCCGAGACGAGATGCATGCGGATTGCCATCATGTGCAGTTGATAAGGATCAACCAGATGCGGACAGCCGTGTAAGAATTCAGCGCAGATAACGGGCAAAACTTTCGTGGGCGATTTTCTGTAAATACCCAGCGGAAATCACTGTATGAAGGTTATCGCCCCAGGAGTTTCGAATCCGAATCGCCGCAAAATCTCCGCTGCGTCTTTTGCTTGCAGGTACGATTCGATTGGGAGCGTGTTGCAGGAGCCAGAACCAAAGAAAGTGCAATGATGCCAGCGTCCGCGCCTCCGCCAAGCACGAATGAAGCAGCTTGGGAGATATTTTCGCCGATAACGATTTTTGAAGAGAGCCTGTCCGCAAGATTTGCTTTCTTCAGAGCACTCATTGCAGCAACGCCGTAAGGCGCGTGCTCAGGATTCGCTATCGCAATTTTCTTGACCGCCGGATCGAGCAGCGCACTTAATCCCGCACTCAAATCTATTTTTGAATCCGCTCTCACCACCAGCACGATTTTTCCAGTCGCGTACTCGAAATATGACTTGGGCACGACTAATCCGGCAGATTGAAGTTTCTGCGGATATTCGACGTTGGCCGAGAGAAACACATCAAAAGGCGCTCCGTTCTGAATCTGATGAAACAGATCGCCGGAGGAGCCATAGATCACATGAAGATGTACGCCTGACGCCGGTTCAAACTGAGACGCAATTTCGTCCAGAGCCGGCCGAAGATCGGTGGCAGCAGCGACGGTAATCTCTTGGGCATAACAAAGAGAAGTGCTCAACAGCAATATCAGTACGATCAACGTCACGAGAAGGAGTTGACGCGACATGAGCAGACAAGAGCGGTAGCTTCTTTTTTTCAAACGGCCTATTTTCATTCGAGACGATTATCTAATCGCTAAGGCTTTGTTGTTCTTGTAGTATCAGCCTGCGCCGCTCAAGGTGTTTTTGCCGGAAGTGTGCATGGGCGCGTTCGCCCCACCCGCGAACGAAATAGTAATTCAGTGTCCCGCCAATAACCGAACTCACAACTGGAATCAATCGTGCGGCCCACTTCTCGACAAATTCTGCGCTGGCCTTCGCGGCAATACGCTGAATGATGCGCGGGATCAGTTTCTGCACCACATTTTTCTCCAGCAGCTCCCGCCCTAAATCGATACCGGCAGCGCTCGCAGCCGCAATCCATAGCTCGGCCATTTCGTCATCGGTGTTGTACTCGAACCCGTAGATCAGGCTCAATTTTTGGACTGTACGCAGAGTAATTCCGGCCAGAATACTGAAGTCCGGCACAATGGTAAGCAGTCCGCCTAAACCAAACCCTGCGCCTTCGGCGGCGGCCATTTTCATGCTGCTGTGAATGATGTTTTCTGCAACCGAGTCGAGTACTGGCGGTTCGACTGAGTACATTCCTTGAAAGCTCGTGACTGGTAAACCATACGCCGCGCGGATTTCCATCAGAAAACGATCAGGGTCAACTCTGACCGTCTTGTACGCGCGCCAAAAGGCTTTGCTGATAGCATTCTCGACGCGCCCACGTAACCAAGATTTTTCGGACACCTTCTAAAGATAGTCGCCCGACTTGCGAGATGCAAAAGCGGCTCTGCGCCGCTCATCATCAGCGCCCACTGCGTTTCCCCAGTATCTGCTGTGCTACGCTAATGAGTCTTCATGCCCTCAGGAAAACTCCATCTGGTGCCGCTCGGCGGCCTCGGCGAGTTCGGAATGAACTGCATGGCCGTGCGCTGGGGCGACGACATCATCGTCGTGGACGCCGGCATGATGTTCCCCGAAGCCGAATTGCTGGGCGTCGATATCGTCGTACCCGATATCTCATACCTGACGGAAAACCGGCATCGTGTGCGCGCAATCGTGCTCACGCATGGCCATGAGGATCACATAGGAGCTTTGCCGTGGGTGCTTTCTGAGCTGAACGTTCCCGTCTGGGGAACGGAGTTTACGCTCGCGTATGTTGATGACAAACTTGACGAACACGGATTGCTCGATGATGCCGACCTCAACGAGATTCGTCCCGGTGAGCGCTTCAAAATAGGGCCATTCACGATCAACCCCATTCGGGTGACGCACAGCCTGGTTGATTGCGTTGCCCTTGCCATTCACACGCCCCTTGGGGTAGTCATGCACACGGGCGATTTCAAAGTCGATCCCACCCCCACCGACAATCGCCTTTTCGATCTGCATGCTTTCGCTGAGTACGGAAAAGAAGGCGTACTTGCTCTGCTGCAGGACTCCACCAATGTGGAGCGCCGGGGCTACACGCCCAGTGAGCGCGCCGTGCGCCGGAAATTTGACGAGGTATTTGCGCGCACTGAGCGTCGCCTATTCATCTCGTGTTTTTCTTCGTCGATTCATCGCATCAAGTTGGCCGTTGAACTCGCCTATCAGCATGATCGCAAAGTGGCGTTTATCGGCCGATCAATGAATAGCTCATCGGAGATTGCCGAGGACCTGGGGTACCTCGAAATTCCCGACGGTTTGCTGATTCATCCCGGCGAGGTGAAGAACTTTGCGCCGGAAAAAGTCTGTGTCATGATCAGCGGCACCCAAGGCGAGCCCATGAGCGCTCTTTCCCGAGCCGCCGTGGACAATCATAAGCATGCCAAAATTGAACGTGGCGATACGGTAGTGCTTTCCTCGCGCATTATTCCCGGCAACGAAAAAGCCATTTACCGCATGATTGACCATTTGTTTCGCCGCGAAGCGCACGTAATTTACGACGATGGCTCGACGCCTCCTGTGCATGTGAGCGGCCACGCCAGCCAGGAAGAGCTAAAGCTGATTATCAATCTGGTCAAGCCCAAGTACTTCATCCCCATTCACGGCGAATACCGTCAATTGAAGCTGCACGCGGAACTCGCGGCTTCTATGCGCGGCTCGGTCGGCAACGTCATGATGATGGAAAGCGGCGACATCATGGAATTCGACGAGCTTGGCGCACGCAAGACCGGACGCGTGAACGTCGGCCGAATCTGTATTGATTCCGGTTCGAGGACTGATGTCGTCGAAGATCTGGTCATAAAAGACCGCCGACACCTGAGTGAGGACGGATTCGTTCTGCCCATCATCGCGATTAACAAGTTGACCGGCAAAGTCGAGGTTTCGCCGGAGGTCGTCACGCGCGGTTTTTCAGGGGGCGAAAACGGCTTTATGGACGAAGTCCGCCAGATCGTGGTCCAAACACTCGGCCAATCGAGCGACGAAGAGCGGGCCGACTACGGAGTGATCAAGGAAAAAATCCGCGCAGACCTGAAAAGATTCATCTCCAAGCAAACACAGAAGCGGCCGCTGATTATGCCGGTGATTTTGGAGATCTGACAATCGTTTTTCACCACAGAGGCACAGAGGAAAGCAGTGAACACGCCTGCCGTAGTACTCATAAATCCTAAGTCACCGCACAATGTGGGCAAGGCGTTGAGGGCGGCGTCTATTTTTGGTGCGAGATCGCTAGTCTGGACTGGCACTCGCGTGGATTTAAGCCAATATGAACGACTGCCTCGGGAGGAACGGATGAAAGGATACGCCTCCGTGGAGTTTCGCGTTGACGATAGGCCTTTCGATTTGTTCCCGACAGCCACACCCGTGTGCGTCGAACTCTTGGAGACCGCTGAACGCCTGACTACTTTCACTCATCCGGTTGACCCTGTGTACGTCTTCGGCCCCGAGGATGGCAGCGTGCCACCAGTCATTCGTCGCCATTGCCACAAGTTTGTGTACATACCGGCTTATCACTGTTTGAATTTCAGCGCGGCAGTCGATGTGGTTCTATACGACCGTATGGCGAAACGGCAACTCGCAGGCGAAGAGCCAATGTTTCCCGTCAGTGAAATGTTGCACGAGGATCGGGGCGTAAGCGAGGTTTTGGGCAAAATTGGTTGGGAGGGCGAGTGAATCGGTTGGTCTCACTTTCCGACATTCAACAGGCCCGTACCCGCATCAACGGCGTTGCCGTGCGCACCCCTCTGATCCCGCTCGAATACGAAGGCATCACTCTTTATCTCAAGCCTGAAAATCTACAGCCGATTGGCGCATTCAAAGTTCGCGGCGCTTACAACAAGATTGCATCGCTCACGGATGAAGAACGCGCGCGAGGCGTAATCACATACTCAAGTGGCAACCAC
>QHZW01000049.1:0-7930 GCA_003224815.1 Acidobacteriota bacterium
CCATCCTGCTGAAAACGTGGAGAAGATACGCCGAGGTATTCCGCTGACTGATGCTGACCGGGTTCCATGGCTTACTGCGATGCATGCAGCCATCGTGCAATGGAACCGCACCGGACAGAACGTCGTGCTCGCATGCTCAGCCCTCAAACGCAGCTATCGCCAGGAACTGCGTGCCGGTGACGTCAAATTTATCTATCTGAAGGGGAGCCGTGAATTGATCCTCCAACGCTTGCGCGCCCGGCACGGTCACTTTGCAACGGAATCAATTCTCGATACTCAGTTCAGAGATCTGGAAGAACCCGAGGACGCGCTTATTGTCGCAATCGACCCCCCGCCCGGGCAAATTGCCGCCGAAATCATCGGCCGTCTCGGACTCATGCAAAATTCCGCGACTGCCGATTTTCCGGCTTCCAATTAGCGTATGCTGTTGCGGCGCGCGTGATACAAAACCACACCCCCGGCCTGCAGGAAAGAATCGTCTCCAAGCTCACGTGGCGTCTTCTGCCATTTCTCTTCCTGCTTTACATCATCGCCTACCTCGACCGGACCAATGTTAGCTTCGCCGCGCTGCAAATGCAGGCGCAGCTAGGGATCAGCGATCGCGCGTACGGGCTTGGCGCGGGGATGTTCTTTGCTGGGTACTTTTTTTTTCAGTTGCCGAGCAATCTCATTCTCACTCGCGTCGGAGCGCGACGCTGGATTTCAGCGATCATGTTCGTGTGGGGCATCACGTCCTGTTCGATGATCTTTGCTGCCGGCCCTCGCAGCTTTTACCTGCTGCGTTTTCTGCTGGGTGCTGCTGAGGCGGGCTTTTTTCCGGGAATCATTCTCTATTTGAAAAGCTGGTTTCCGGCCTCCGCCCGAGCGAGGGCCATTTCTCTTTTCATGAGTGCGGCCCCGCTTTCGGGCGTCATCGGCGGCCCAGTTTCGGGCGCACTGTTGAATGTGCATGGCGCAGGGTGGCCGGGATGGAAATGGCTCTTTATTATTGAAGGCTTTCCTGCCATCGCGTTTGGAACTGTGGTGGCACTGCTTTTGGCTGAATCACCCGCGCACGCTGCATGGATGTCAGACGAGGAACGAATTTTGCTGACCGACGTCTTAGAGGCGGAACGACTGGCTACACCAGGAGCTTCGGCCGCTTCGGTGAAGTCCGCCTTTCTGCATCCGGGTATCTGGATCCTGTGCGCCGTATATTTCGGGATCAACACCTGCGTTTACGGCATTACACTTTGGCTGCCTACAGTTATCAAGAGTCTGTCGGGGTTGAGTAACTTGACAATCGGACTACTCACGGCGGTGCCCAACCTTGCCGCTGCGATCGCGATGGCTGCAAACGGATATCACTCCGACCTGAAGGCCGAGCGTCGATGGCATATTGTATTTTCAGCCATTATCGGGACCTGCGGTCTGCTGCTGGCTGCTTTCTCGCACTCGGCATTCGCCGTGGTCCTGGGGACAAGCCTTGCCATCGCTGGCGCCTTTGCCATGGACGGGCCTTTCTGGACCATTCCGCCGACGCTGCTGACTGGCACAGCCGCCGCAGCCGGTATTGCGATCATCAACTCCGTGGGGAATTTGGGCGGCTTCGTTGGACCTTATCTGATCGGTTTCATTCGTACTGAGACCGGCAGCTTCAAGAGCAGCATGCTCGTAATCGCGGCATTGCTGGCCGTGAGCGGCTCACTTATATTGTTGGTTCGTCTGCGCCGAGAACACCCTTCGTCCGCAAACGGAAATCCTTTACAATAAAGAGCTTTGAGGCGTCGTGTAGACTCTAACGCTTAGCAGACCCAACAAAGGTGAGTCAGCCCATCCCCCAATCGAGCAGCCAGTTGGTTTACTGGCGTGTTGAAGGCAGCTTGCTGGAGCTGACCGCCGTCCGCCCGGTCGCGTTTTTTGCCTGGAACGCGCAGACCTTCACGGAACGCTGGTTCCGCCGCAGCTCAATCCTGCTCACGGCAGCATTGCGACCGTTGCTTTACACGCTCAATCGTTCATTCGCCACCCGCGTTGTTTACGCCGTCCTGCGAGGGATCAGCCGCGACCGTCTCGACCTTTTAGGAGAGGAGTATTTCGACTACAGGTTAAAGCCTTACTTGAAGGCGGAGGGCGTGCGTCAGCTGAAGCAGTTGGTCACCTCGGGTGCCAGAGTCGTGCTGGTGAGTCAGGGACTAGATCATGTCATGCGCCCGCTGGCGCGGCAGCTTGGAGTTGAATACGTTCTTGCTAACAGGATGGAATTTCGGGATGGAATCGCGACGGGGCGACTTCTCGATCCGGTTATTCGACCACGCGGAATTTTTGCGCGCATCTCGTCCAGCGGTCCAGATGGCACCCGCTCTGTGGATCAGCTTGCGCGCGATCTCGGTGTTTCAGACGTCAGCACTCTTGAGTGCGCCGTAACCCCTAGTCAGCGAACCACGGTCGCGATGCAGCGTCCCATCGTCGATTTCGAGAACAAGGCTTTATCGTCTGGCCTTTCGGTCCACTCGGCGCTGAATAGCAAACATGTGCTGCTGATCGGTGTCACGGGATTCATCGGCAAAGTCTGGCTGGTGAATACGCTGATGGACCTGGCCGAGATCGAACAGATTTATCTTCTGATTCGCCGTCAAAAATCGAATCCGGCGCAGAAGCGCTTCGAGAAATTGATCGAAGAGTCTCCGGTATTTGATCCCCTTTACGAACGCTACGGCCAGAAATTGCTGCAATTCATTCGTGAAAAAGTTCAGGTGGTTGAAGGTGACGTGACGCAGCCCGGGCTTGGGCTAGAGCCACAGATTTCTGCCGACTTGCGGACGAAGCTGGATATCGTCATTAACAGTTCCGGCCTGACCGACTTCAATCCTGACCTGCGTGACGCGCTGACCACGAATGTTGACGCATCGCTTAATGTTCTCGATTTCATTCGTGAATCCGATCACGCCGGCCTGCTCCACCTCTCGACCTGTTACGTCGCGGGAGCGCGCGAGGGCCGCATCGCGGAAAGCGTCCACGTCAACGACACGCCTTCTGGATCCGCATTCGATGCGGAGCGCGAGTGGCAATCTTTGCACCGCCTGGTTGAAGAGACAAATACGCGCGCGGAGAGTGCCAAAGTCACCGAGGAACTTCGCCGTCAGGCCATGACAAAGGAGCACGCGGCAAAGGACCTTCACGGGGCTGCACTGGAAAACCAGATTCGCAAAAACCGTACGCGCTGGCTGCGCCAGGAGATGACCGAAGTAGGCAAGCGTCGTGCCGTCGAACTAGGATGGCCGAATACTTACACTCTCACCAAGGCCATTGCCGAATCTCTTCTCGCTACCCGTGGTGCAGGGCTGCCAATTGCGATTGTGCGTCCCGCAATTGTGGAGAGTTCTACTGCGCAGCCGTTTCGCGGATGGAACGAGGGAATCAACACTTCGGCGTCGTTGTCCTATTTGCTTGGCACATTTTTTCGCCAGCTTCCGACCAATGAGCGCAAGCGCCTCGATGTCATTCCAGTCGATGCGGTCTGCCGTGGTTTGACTTTGATTGCCGCCGCTGTCATCGAGCGCCGCCATGATCTGGTGTACCAGCTCGCGACGTCGGTCACGAACCCGTGTGACATGCGCCGATCAATCGAGTTGACTTCCCTGGCGCATCGCAAGCACTATCGCGCCCAGGAGGGTATGGAATACTGGCTACGCTTGCGGTTCGATGCGATTCCAGTCTCGAAGGAACGCTACAACCGGATGTCGGCGCCGGCGCAGCGCGCAATCATTCGCACTATTCAAACCATCGCCTCTCCGTTGCCGCTGAAAAAAGCACCACTGGCCAAGGCCGAGAGGAATCTGGAAAAGGTTGAAAAGCTGATTGAACTGTTCGAGCCATTCATTCTGCAGAACGAGCATGACTTCGTTGCTGATAACGTGGAGAAGCTTTCCTATGCGCTGGTTCTGGAAGAACGCGCAGAATTCGCCTACGACACCGCATCACTCGACTGGTGGGAATACTGGATCAATATCCATATCCCAGCACTGCGGAAATGGACATATCCTCTGATCGAAGGTCGTCCGCTGGAAGTCCGGCCTGCACGTAATCTACAGAGCGCTCTGGATTCCGAAGGTCGAAGCGCGAACGCCGCCGATCCGGACACAATAAAGACTGGAACAAATGGAGCAACGTGGCGATATTCCTGACAGGTGGCACCGGATACATTGGCGCGCATGTTGCCGCCAACCTGCTACGCGATTTCGGCGCGCCCTTGAACCTGTTGGTGCGCGCTCGGACTCCACAGGAAGCGGAAGAGCGGCTGTGGCAAGCATTGCAGTTGCATTTTGATTTCAAATCATTCTACGAATTTTTGCAGGCCGGTATCCGAATTTTTCGCGGCGATTTGACTGATGAGCGCTTCGGGCTTGAATCAGATGAATATGACCGATTGATTCACACGACCGACTCGGTCATCCATTGCGCTGCATCGCTGAATCGGAAATCTGAAAAGAGCTGCTTGAATGTGAATCTGCGCGGCACGCTGGAAGTGATTAAGCTCGCGCAGCAAGTAGATCACTACCATGGATTGCGACGATTCAGCCATGTGAGCACGGTCGCCGTTGCCGGCAAGCGCCAGGACGAAGTCGTTACAGAAGACAATTCGATCGACTGGAACCGCTCCGATTACGATCCATACGCACGCACCAAAAAGTTCTGCGAGCATATGATTCGCCAGCTGCTGCCCGACACGCCGAAAACAATCTTTCGTCCGAGCATTGTTTTAGGCGACAGCCGACGCGCCGAGACCACACAGTTCGACATGGTACGCGCGTTCGTGTTTCTGGCCGGACTGCCTGCACTGCCACTGCGCGGCAAAGACCGCGTTGATATCGTGAACGTCGACTTCGTCGCCGACGCGATCGCAAGTCTTCACGTAAAAGAGCACACGCAATACGACACTTATCATCTTTCCTCCGGACGCGAGTCGCAGACTTTCAAACAGATCACGGCCTCGCTTGCTGCGGCGCAGGGCAGGCGTGGACCGATTTACCTGCCGTTTGCGGAAAAGCCTTTTAGCCGCGGAGTTGATTTTTTCTCAAGCCGCCAGGGCCCAGTCGGCCACGGTGCGGCATTGATGAAAGTGTTCATGCCGTATCTGACGTTCAATACTGTCTTTGACAACACTCGCGTAACATCCGAACTCGGGCGCAAACCGGTGCCGTTTTCGCAATACGGTTTTCCGTTATTGATGTTCAGTCGGCAAACCAACTTCGCTTATCCTTATCAGCCGTGGTCCGCCAAAGCCGGAGGGTCCGCGGCATGATGGATTTCACCCTGCAAGCCTGGGTCAGTTCAATCATTCAGCGTAAAAGAGCTTCGTGGATGCTGGGCAAAGGCGAACGCTGGGGCCCGGGCAAAAAACTCAAGCTCCTGTTTGCCGGATACAACGGCGCGCGCAATATGGGATCGGACGCGCGTGTAGAAGAGATGATCCGGCAGCTTCGCCACATTCTTGGTGCGCAAAATGTTGATTTCAGCGTGATGAGCCAGAATTTCCAGCTCACGGATGGCTACTTCAACGACACACGCCAGGTACACCTGCCGGACATCTTTCCGCCGTTTCTCGCACGCGAAGTTCCGCAGCACCACGGCGTGGTGGCGTGCGAAGGATCAATGTTCAAGAGCAAGTTTGCCAACGCGCTTACGACCATGATGATCGGCTCGCTCGGCATCGCAGCCGCCGAAAACAAACTCTCAGTGGGATATGGCGGAGAGGCCGGTCATATGGATCCGCCAATCCGAAAAATGTGCGCTCGATTCTGCAAGAATTCGCTGGTTATCACGCGCAACGAGGAATCTCGGACGGTGCTGCGGGAGCTCGGCGTTCCCACAGAACTCGGCACCGACACGGCGTGGACTTTCCAACCTTTGCCCATGGAATACGGCCGCAGAGTTCTTCGAGAAGTAGGCTGGGACGGTACCAAACCCGTGCTCGTCGTTTGTCCCGTCAATCCTTTTGAGTGGCCGGTCCGAGCCTCGATTGGCAAGCTGGTCGCCAACAAACTTTCGGGCGCATACAAGGAGAGTCACTATCGCGGCCCATACTTTCATAATTCAGGTCCGGAGGCCGACCGCAAATACGAGCATTACATCTCGTCCATTGCAAATGCCGTGGCTGCATTCCGACAGCGGCATGATATTTTTGTCGTGATGGCGGCGACAGAGCGGCTTGATGCGCGGCCTGCGCTCAAGATCTCCGGACGGCTCGGCGGCGTGCCCTTGCTCAGCTCTGACGAATACACCATGTACGAGATCGTGAGCATTCTGCGCGCCTGTCACTTGATGGCTTCGTCGCGCTATCACGGCATTGTGACGTCGATGCCGGCGCTGGTTCCGTCGTGCGGCATCACCATGGACGAGCGCATCCGCAACTTGATGCGGGAACGCGGTCACGAAGATCTGCTCATGACCGTTGATGATCCCGATCTGGAGTCAAACCTGCTTGGAGCACTTGAGAAGCTTGCGACGGAAGGCGAGCGCATTGCCGACGGCATTGCCCGCACCGTCATAAAGAATCTGAAAGTCATGGCGCGTATGGGAGTTTACTTCGAGGAGGACGTGCAGCGGCATTATCCGGAGTTTCCAACGCGCAAAGGCCAGTGGAGCTGGGAGGACTACCTGCCACCCATGGATGCCGGACTACATCGCCTGATCGGGATGTACAGCTGAGATGCCATTTCTCGATCAAATTTTTGCGCGCCTGCAATCGACCACGCAGCCGGTTCTGACTGAACTGCGCGATCCCGGGCCGATTCCGCTGACGGGGCCCGAATTGCTAGCCAGAATCTCACTCGCCCGACGCTTTCTCAACGCTCACAAGCTGAAGAAGGGCGATCGCGTCGCACTTCTCGCCGCGAACGGAATTGACTGGATTGCCTTGAACTTGGCCATCATTGCCGAAGGCCTCGTGGTCGTGCCTCTGTACTCTCGGCAGGCACCGTCTGAACTCGTTGCGATGATGAAAGACTGCTCGCCTTCACTGATCTGCTGTGGCGATGCATCGCTGCGCAATGATGTGCGAGAAAATTGGCCAGAGGCACCGCCACAAGTCTTATTTGGAGATGTCTTCGCAGCTGGTAAGGCAGATTCGCGGGCGGGAGTGCACGCTCCACACGAGCCCGTGTCACGTGTGCTCGCCGATTCCGATTTGGTGTCGATCATCTATACCTCGGGCACCTCGGGCGAAGCCAAAGGCGTGATGATAACGGCCGGCAACGTCGCGCACATCCTGCAATGCACATCTTCACGCCTTGATGTCTTGATGAACAACCGCGCTGGTCAGGACCGTGTATATCAATGGGCGCCGCTGAATTTCGCCGCCGCATGGATTACGACGCTCACGAGTCTGCTTCGCGGCAGTTCGGTCTTTATGAATACCGATCTGGCGAAGATTGCCGGCGAACTTCGTACCGTGCAGCCCGATTATTTTGTGAACGTTCCCGCTCTGCTCGAGCGTGTGCGTCGCGCAGTTGATGAGCAGCTATGGAAGACCGGCGGCATTGTGCGAACGATCTATCTGCGCGCGAAATCTGCATACATGCGCAAGCAGGAAAATCGAGGGACTCTGGCTGACTCAGTCTGGCTCATGCTCGCGAACAAGGCGGTATTCCCGACCATTCGCAAGAAAATGATCGGCTCAAATCTGAAGGCTCTGATTTGCGGCTCCGCGCCGCTGAATGTCGAAACCCAGCTCTATTTCATGATGCTGGGCATTCCCGTGCTCCAAGTCTATGGTCTGACAGAAACGACCGCGATTTGCACGATGGATGATCCGCTCGATTTCGAGCCGGGGCGCGTCGGCAAGGTTGTGCCTGGTATCGAGATGACGCTCGCAGAGAGCGACGAAATCGTTGTCCGCGGCCCCAACGTTTTTTCGGGATACTGGAACCGTCCGGACGAGACTGCGAAG
>QHZW01000049.1:7943-11929 GCA_003224815.1 Acidobacteriota bacterium
AAGGGAATTGGAAGATCATTGGGCGGATAAAAAACCTGCTTATTCTCAATTCCGGCCACAATATTGCCCCCGAACCGATTGAAGACGAGATTCTCAATCGTCTCCCTGACGCGCAGCAGGTGGTGATCGTTGGCAATGGTCGCAGCTACCTTTCTGCTATTGTTACCGGAAACGTCCAGCCGGAACAGGTGCAGTCTGCGGTTGACGCGGTCAATGCACACTTGCCGCACTATAAACAGGTGCGCACCTTTCAAATCAGCCCAGAACCTTTGACCATTGAAAGCGGCCTGCTAACGGCAAACGGAAAGCTGAAGCGCGATTTGGTGACACAGAAATTCGAGCGCGAAATTGAACAGATGTATGCGGTGAAACAGGCAGTCTAGGTTCGCGTGGATGACCGAGAATTCATCAACCACGAAGGACACTAAGGTGCACGAAGGAAGCCCTGCTGAAGAAAGTCTTACCTAAGAAATGACCGGTCATTCAGGCAAAGCACTCTCGTGGAAAATCGCTGGCGGCGTGATTGAAGTCACGTTGCATCGCGAGCCTTGCAATGAGATCGGTACGCTTTTTCTCAGTGAACTTGAACAACTGGTTTCGGCTCTGCCTGGTCTGGAGGAATCTGCTCACGCCTTCATCATCCACAGCACTCTTGGTTGCGGATTCAGCGCGGGGGGCGATCTTCGGGAATTATACGAAGGAATTAAGACCACCGAACAATCAGCCGCGCTGGCAGAAATACGTGACTTTCATCAGCGTATTCACCACGCCATGAACACGCTGGACTCAACTCCGCTGACCACTATCGCGGCTGTACATGGAATTGTTTTCGGCGGAGGCCTGGAGCTTGCTCTTACCTGCGACATGATTATCGCGGACAAAACCGCGCGTTTCTGTTTTCCCGAGCTGCGACTTGGAATTATTCCTGGGTTCGGGGGAATTCCGCGACTGAAGCGGGATCTTGGTAACGCGGTCGTCCGGGACTTGCTGCTCACGGGCCGCAGCTTCAACGTGACCAAAGCTCAGCAGGCTGGATTGGTCAGCCAGGTGGCCGGAGAAGGGCAAGCTCTGCGCGTGGCGCGAGCGACAGCCGCTCAACTTGCAAAGCTCGATCGCCGTACGGCTGCAACGGCTAAGAAATTCATGAAGCCAGTTCCCTACGATGAGCTGCGGCAGGAAATCGAAATTGTTTGTGAACTCTACGCGCGACCGCAAGTTCAAGCCGCGCTCAAGAAATTCGTCGAGAGCACCGATGCGCAGTCGTATTTACCTTAAACTGTGAATATGCGGACCCAAGAGCAAACCATCGACGAAATCCTCGATCTCGCGGCGGCGCAGTTCAAAGTCCCACGCGCCGAGCTATCTGCCAACGATGATTTTTTCAAGAAGCTCGGGATTGATAGCATGCAGGCGCTAAGTTTGCTGACACGACTCGAGCAGCATTTCAACGTGGAACTGCCGGACTACGAACTGCAAGGCGTTTCCGATTTTAAAACGTTGGGCGAGCGCATTCAGGCCAGGTTGTAAAATCCTGTTTCACCATTCACGTCGCTCGGGCGGTAAGGTATCGAATCGACTAAGAAGCTTTTCTCTGTGCCTTTATGTCTCCGTGGTGAAATAGATCTTTAATGCTCGATCTCGATCAACACCAATCTCTCGGCTCGGCTCTTCGCGAGGCGCTCGATCACTGGCCGAACGAAACCTGCCTGATTGAGTCAGACCGCGATCGCGAGCGTACGCGGCTGACTTACTCTGATTTCAAGCAAATGGCGCTGCCGCTGGCGCGAGCCCTTCAGGACGCCGAGTTCAACGAAGGCGAACGGGCCGCAATTATCATGACGAATCAGTCTAAGTGGCTGATCTCCGCTTACACGATATTTCACGCCGGAGGCGTTCTCGTCCCACTTGACTATAAGTTGAGCGCCGGCGAACAGCTTCAGTTGCTCGCGCATTCCAAAGCCAAATTCCTGATCGTCGAATATCACCTGTGGCGTGCTATTACCCAGCACCCGGACTTCAAGGACCACAAGCTCCGTATTGTGCTGGTGACGGAAGCGCCGCCAACAGCCGACCTGAAAGCAGCCTTTCGATGGGAGGAGTTTCGGCGTAAAGGGGATCCTGTTTTCATCGCCCGCAAGCGCGAAGATCCAGCCTGCATCGTATATTCCTCGGGGACCGGAGGCCGCCCTAAGGGCTGTGTCCTCACGCAGGGAAATTATCTTGAGCAGTGCAAGTCTCTGACTGCGTGGTATCCCTTCTGGCCGGGCGTGCGCTACCTGAGCATTCTGCCTACTAACCACGCGATTGATTTCATGGTCGGCTTCATCGGGCCGTTTGTGTGCGGAGCATCTGTCGTGCACCTGCGCACGCTGCGTCCGGAATACGTTCGCGACGCCTTTGTGCGCTACCGCATCACTTACGTTACGCTCGTACCGATGATTATCAAGAATCTGGAGCGCGGCGTGCGCGGCAATCTCGAGGCCTTGCCGGGATGGAAACGCTTCGTCCTCGATCGCGCAGTCTTGATCAATAAGCTCTTTACGCGCAGGCAACCCAATGTGAAGCTGAGTCGAAGTCTGATGCCGGGCATTCACAAGGCTTTTGGTGGCGAGTTGCTCGCGCTGATCACTGGTGGCGCATTCATGGAACCCGCCACGTTGCAATTCTTCTACGATCTTGGCATTCCGGTCGCCAATGGCTACGGCCTTACGGAAGCATGTACTGTGCTCACCGTGAACGACCTCAAACCTTTTCGCGCGGACACAGTCGGCAAGCCCCTGCCCGGTGTGGAATTGCGAATCCTAAAACCCGATGCTGAAGGCATTGGCGAGGTGGCGGCGAAGAGCCCGACCATTATGTCGCACTATCTAGATGATCCTGAACTCACTGCGGAAACGATCGTTGATGGCTGGCTGCTTACTGGCGATCTCGGGCGCATGGAAGACTCGGGGCACCTTCAACTTTTCGGCCGCAAGAAAAACATGATCGTGACCGAAGGCGGCAAGAACATTTATCCCGAGGACATCGAGTCGGTCTTCGAGGGCATTGCAATCAAGGAGCATTGCATTTTCGCGTCGAATTATCTTTGGCCGAAAAAGGAAATGACTGGTGAAAAGCTGGCGTTGGTGCTGCATCCCGATCTCAACCAGGAAGTCACACCGTCAGTTGTGGACGAAGTGGCAGCCCGTAATCGGCAGTTGCCGGACTTTAAGCGCGTGAACGGCTACTTTGTTTGGGACAAAGACTTTCCTCGCACAGCTTCGATGAAAATCAAGCGCAACGAACTGGCGGAGCAGGTTCGGGGAATGATGGATCCAAGCGCGCTGAAGGAGTTGTAGCCGTATCGCTTTTTGCCTGAGTGCCTGCGCGAGGCGGACCTGGAGGGCCGCCCCTACACAAAGAAATCTTGCCTAACCAGAGTTATCTCGCCATCGTTAATCCCACCGCTGGTGGTGGCCGCGGACGTGCTTTGCTCGGCTCTGCGCTCGATCGCCTAAGGGACTCGGGACTGCACATTGACGTCAGGGAGACCTCGTCTAATGGCCATGCAAGCGAACTCGCCCGAACCGCGTGGGCCGAAGGCTATCGTAAATTCATCTCTGTTGGCGGCGACGGCACTTCGTACGAAATCGTCAACGGACTGTTTCCATCTCCTCTTGAAGAAACTCCGACGCTCGCCTTTCTGCCTGTTGGTACCGGCAACTCTTTTTTGCGCGATTTCACCGACCGCGGTGTTGAGCATTCGATCGAATCCCTGATCGCTGGCCGATCGCGGCGATGCGATGTGCTTCGCCTCACTCACCAAGACGGCGTGCTGCACTACATCAATATTCTCAGCATCGGATTTTCCGCTGACGTAGCCACGCTGCGTGCGCGGCGCTTCCGCCATTGGGGCGAAGTTGGATATCAGACGGCCATCTTTCTTTGTCTTGCTCGTTTTCGCCGCCGTCCATTTCCGCTTACCGTGGACAGCGAATCCGAAATTG
>QHZW01000457.1 GCA_003224815.1 Acidobacteriota bacterium
CACAATGTATCCGAACGAGCCGATATATAGGAGAGTGCGGCGCCCAAGACGGTCAATTAACCAGAGTCCAATAAACGTGAATACCAGATTCGTGAGGCCAATTCCGATGGACTGAAGCAATGCTGCTTTCGCGCCGAGACCCGTGAGTTCAAAAATGCGCGGAGCAAAATACAAGATCGCGTTGATACCCGACAGCTGGTTGAAGAATGCAATTAAGATCGCAAGCGTGATTGGTTTGCGAAGCTGACGTGTCCAGAAACGACCAGATACTCTCGCCGTGGAAACGACCATGATCTTGTCGGCCTCAGCTGCAATTACCGATTCTGATGCATTAGGTTGAATGTGTTGGAGTACCTGCATGCCAGCTTCGCGGTCGCCCTTCCTACTTAGAAGCCAGCGCGGGCTCTCGGGGATCGCGAAACAAAATAATGCATATAGCAGCGATGGAAACGCGGCCACGCCCAGCATCCAGCGCCAGGCATTTTCGCCAATTCCGGCGAGAAGAGCATTCGAGACAAAGGCGATCAGAATGCCGAACACAATGTTGAACTGAAACATCCCCGCAAGTCGTCCGCGGCTCTTTGGCGGCGCGATCTCCGCGATATACATCGGCGCGACGACGGTCGAAATCCCGATTCCTAAGCCGCCGGCAAACCGCGCAATAATGAAACTTCCAACATTTTGAGCCAAGCCTGAGCCGACTGCGCCGATAAGGTAGAGCACTCCAACCCACAAAAGCGTGGCTTTCCGCCCGAACCGATCAGCAGGCCACGCGCCAAGCAAAGATCCAGCAACAGTTCCATAAAGTGCCGACGCCATCGTAATGCCGTGCAGACCGGGACTCAGGCTCCAAAGTGATTGAATCGTCTTTTCAGCCCCGGAAATAACGACAGTGTCGAAGCCAAAAAGAAAACCCGCCAACGCCGCGGTGAGAGACCAGAAGAAGATGCGAAGATTCATAGTGTGATCACGAAAGCATACTAGCTGTGCGCCTGCGCAGCGATTGTCTGGTTCTCAACTACTTCGTATTCGGTGTGGTCCAGTTTCTGAAGGCGATCGCCAGCGGGATTGAAGATCCAGTTGAGCAGCAGGCCAGCGAACAGCATAATCGCGAATAATGTGGCCAGAATGAAGCCGTATTTCGGATCGCCGAAATAGTCGCTGATTGCGCCCATTGCCAATGGCCCGAGAACGGCTGCAACGCACGTAAAAAACAGAATGACCCCGGCTACTGCGCCGTGTTCGTGCTTCCT
>QHZW01000050.1 GCA_003224815.1 Acidobacteriota bacterium
GCCTCAAGCAAACTGGCTAGTAGTGTGGCATCAGGACACTGCACTGCCGCTGCGACGACGTCTGGATATTTCTGGGTGGGATCGTGGTCTGAGAAAGAGGGAGTCATATACGCCCATGCACCTGCGAGCGCGCTGAAAGGAGTCTTTAGCCATGCGAGTGCATCTTGACGAATCAAGCCTACAAAACGGGCCGTTGAGAGTCTTACCGGCAACTCATGCCCAGGGAATTTTGAGCGATGATGATATCCAGCGCCTCGCAGTCCAAATCGCGCCGGTCGATTGCCTGGCTTCCCAAGGCGCTGTACTTGCAATGAGACCTCTCCTAGTTCACGCTTCTTCGAAATCATTATCCGAAAATTCAAGGCGTGCACATTGAGTACGCGGCGTCTGTGACATTAGAGGGCGGCCTTCAACTGGCGATCACGTGAGGGTGCATTCCTGAGTGCCTCTCACACGTCAAACACCTACCCTGTCGCAAACAGCGACGGCAACCCACGTCGGGATTTATTTACTGAAATGCTGAATGCTGAGGCGCTAAGTGCTGACTGCTAACTGCTGTACTTCCTCGGCACCCTCTTTGAAATCCCGCAGAGAATTTCGTATGGAATGGTGTGCGCCAGTTCGGCGTGCTCGCGCGCGTCCACGTTCAGGCCGTCTTCGGAGCCGAGCAGCACGACTTCATCGGCGACGTTCACGTCGGGAATTCCGGTGACGTCAACGAGCGTCAAGTCCATCGAGATACGGCCGACAATGGGCGCATAGTGCTCGCGGACGATCACACGCCCACCTTCGGAAAGCCCGCGATTCAGGCCATCCGCGTAGCCGACAGGCAGAACGCCAATGCGCGCGGGAGCCTTGGTGACGTAGGTCCCACCGTACCCGAGCGCCTGCCCAGCCCGTACCTCGCGCACAGAAAGAATGCGGGTCTTCCAAGTGAGCACTGGCTTAAGCTGAAGCTGCAGGCCGCGGCCGCTGACCACTCGCCCGGCGCGCTCAAAGGACAAGTGATATCCGTAAAGCGCCAAGCCAGGACGCACCATGGTGTTCCAGCTCTCGTGATGCGAAATGACAGCGGAGGTGTTGGCCGCGTGCACCAGCGGCGGAGCCAAGCCGGATTCGAGCAGCATGCGGCGAGCAGTTTCGAAATTCTTTAGTTGTTCCGCGACTGAAGGCGCGTCGAGAATTTCGGAAGAGGCAAGATGCGTGGCGAAACCTTCAACTTCCATGACGTTTGATACCTATCCGCGCGGCCGCTTTTTGTAGAAGCTCGACTTGGCCGGCTTCCCATATCGTAGCCGTCAGCCCGAGGCGCACGATTTCTTCTTCCTCGCCGCGCCAGAAGCCGGTCATTAGCAGAATGCGAGTCTCGATTCCCTCTTCTCGAAGCGGAATGGCTTCATCGAGCGAAGTCACGCCCAGCCACGTGGCTCCTTCTTTTTCGAGAGCCTTGGAGCATTCGACCGCGCCGTGGCCATATGCGTAAGCCTTGACCACGGCGCAAACAGTCACGCCGGAGCCAATATAGTTCCGTATCGTGCGATAGTTTTCTCGGAGCTTAGGAAGCGAAACCTCGGCCCAGGTAGGACGTGTTGCAGCGCGCTTCGCGATTTCAATGGTTGCCACTTAGGCGATTATAGTTTGCGCGGATCAGCTCAGCAGGTTACTGCAGTGCCACACCGGGGCTAAAGACCCGCATTCTCAAGGACGGCTAACGCGGCCGTGAAGGGCCTACCACTACGTCGGATAAGCGCGTCGAGTTGCGCTCGACCGGGCGGGGTGGGGGCACCCGCCCCACGTGGTCATCTATTCAGCACAAAGTTCACTGTGATTTCGGTCTCGACTTCGACTGGCTCGCCATTCAAGTAATACGGCTTGTACTTCCATTCGCGAACAGCGGCTAATGCCGCGCCGACCAGAAGCGGCTGCCCACTTTCAGCTGCCGCATGCGCAATCGTCCCGTTGCGGCTTATGAGAGCCTTGATAACTACAGTTCCCTGAATTCCCACCTGTTTAGCAATCACGGGATAGCGCGGCTCAACTTTGTGAATCAAGTTGCCCTCCATGATGACGGATACCGGCGCAGTGTGATGAACCGGCGTCGGCGGTCGGAGTAAAGGCCGCACGTCGTCGGGGCTAAGAAGGCTGGTAATTGCGCTACTGGAATCGCCGATGTTGCCAATCACGGGCGGACCGGTCACGTTTGAATCTGACGGCCCGATACTTTGAGTTTGAAGGGGCGGCCCAGTCCTAACCACAATCGGGAACAGGGGAGCTTGGCTTGGTCCAATATGGCTGGTGGTGTTTTGGATTTCATGCGGGCGCTCCACTCCTGCCGATATCGGCCGGAAGATTGGCCTGCGCGCAAACGCTTCCGGCAAACTGGCCGGCTTGAGCAGAGGCAGTACCAACGCTGTTCCTACCAGCGCCGCCTGAAGAGTGAATGAAACCAGTGCCGTCCAGCGACGCGCAGGGTGGGTGTGGACTACATCGAGACCAGCAAACATGGCGGGTGTCTCCTCTCAGCAGAAAGCTCTTCGAGCTTCGCAAAACACAACGCGAGTTCTCTGCTGCGTATAAAGACACCGAGGGACACGGCGCGGAAGGCATGAATGAAAAGATAAAAAAGCCGCGATTTCTCGCGGCCTGAGGAACAAAAATCTTGTGGCGGTGTCGCGTTACTTTGGTGGCGGAGTCGTACTCGGCGCGGTGGTAGCGGGCTTCGTGGTGGTGGCAGGCCTGCTACCGCTCGGCTTCGTTCCTAACGATCCGGACGGCGTGCCTGCGGGCCTTGTAGGTGCGGGAACGCCCGATTGCGTGTTGTAGGCATCGACCACCGGCTTAGTGATGTCGAGCGCGGGACCGTGCCAAAGCACCGGACCATTCGGCCATTGATTGTTGGTTGAGGTATCGATGATCATGCCGAAGCCGTTGTCGGAGGCATACTTCACAATGAGCGGCGCCATCTTCTGCAGAATGCGTTGCGCGATTTCGTTTTCCTGGCCACGCGCGTCTTCCTGGGCCTCTTGTACCTGCCGCTCCAAGGACTTCTGCTTGGTCTCGACCTGGCGGGTAAGATTCCCCTTCGCCTCATCAGTTGTGCCAGCGGCAGTAAGCTGCTTCTTCAGTGCTTCAATATCGTCATTCTGCTTCTTGAGCTCGTCCTGCTTGGGCTGAAGCTTCTTGCTGAGGGCCTCGAAATCACGCTGGCCTTCATTGCTGCCAAAGATTGCCTGCTCGACGTTGATCGCGCCAATCTTGACGCCACCCGTACCAGCCACTGCCGCTGGCGGATCGCTGGCTGTTCCTGGCGCTGAAGGCAGGGCTGCGGATGAACCGCCGGCCTGAGCAAATGCAGCACTCGACATCAACGCTGCGGCGGCTATGAGAGAACACAAAAACTTGAATTTCATGAGATTAACTACTCTCCTTGGAGAACTGCTCCTGATTTGTCAGATGCGTAATATTTCAGAACTGAATCGTACGGCCACACGGCCGTGTCGCGCCTGAGATGTAATCACGATTTCATGCTACCGGCAGCGGGCGCGCATGTACTCACAATGACCGGCTGCTCTGGCGTGTGGTTATTCACATTATAGAAATAGGCTCCCGCCATCGTCAAATATTCTTAGAATGTGGTTCCGACAGTAAAGCGGAAGGTCTTGCGGGGTTCGCGCAACTGATATTTTGGTGAAAACACGTTTTTGACCTGCTGGTAAGTGAAGTCTCCGGCTCCGCATAGGGGGCCCGGGCACTGCGGGAACATGTCGCGGCTGACCGGGATCGGAGCCTGAGATACCTGATCGAGCCGTAAAGGATTGTACGCCCAATAAATACGGAACGGCGCGTTGACGATAGGCAGGAACATTTGCAGCTCAAGTCCAGTAGAGGCGCGGGGCTGCCAATTCGAACTGCCCAACAACGTAAGCTCTTGTTTAAAGCCAATATTTTGCGTGTTCAGGCATTGCCCGCTAATCGGGTCCACCGAGGGGCACCCGAAAGGCAGCTGATTCAAAGTAGCCAGCTCTCCGTTGTTAATTTTCAACTGAGACGTCCGCACGATGGGATCGAGTCCAATATCGAAAAAGGGCGCGATTGAAACCGGCCCGGCGATGGTAATGCGGTATTCCGTATTCGACACAATGCTCATATCGCCGCCCGGGAAGGTGATCTGATCCACAGGAATGCGAACCGTGTAGGGACCGCTCAGCGGATTGGTTGGGTCCTTCGGAACCACCGTACCGTCTGGATTTCTCAGGCTGACCGACGACGCGGTTGGCAGGAATGACACTGGAGAAATGGAACGGATATCAAAGCCGCGCAAATCGTTTTCTCCGCCCATATAGAAACGTTGGAACGGAGGCGCGACCAGACCGCTATAGCCGGTCAGGAACGATCCCTGCACATGGAAGCCTAGCGCATTGCGTTTGTTTTGCAGGGGGATCCAATGCTGATAGTCAACCACCGGCCTGATCGTTTTTACTGTACCGCCCAAGCCGGAGATGTCGGCGCCGATGAAATACTTGGTTCCCGAGTGCGGATACAGCGCCGCATCCAGCGTGTTCTTGTCGTACTCCAGGAACACCTTGCTGGTAACGATTCCGTTTAACTGATTCGGTCCGCTGATTCCGCTGAACGCGAGGAAGCTGAACAGATTTTTGGAAGCTGTGGTCAATGCAACGAGCGACGAAACGTCATAGGAATAGGTAATGCCAACTCGCTTGCCGAACCCATATTTGCGCGGCAACGGATAGGACGCGCTAAGTGTGAACCCCTTGCTGGCTTGCGTGTAGTTCTGCAAGCTCTGCAGTTCGGCTTGCGAGACGTTGAGCACCTGCCCTGTCAGCAAGGCGCTTTGGCGGGCCTGGTCGTAGGTGAGCTTCCTTCCGTAAACCGTGAATCCGCCCTGGAGCGGACGATCAAACATATAAGGCTGGGTAAATCCGAAGGTGATGTCGCGTTCCAAACTGCCAATGTTCGCCTGCACAGTAAGCGTGTCGCCGAGGCCGAGGAAGTTGTTGGTGCTGTAGCTGAGACCGATGAATGATCCGGCCAGACCGCTGACGCCACCCGAGAGGCCGATCTGGTTCTTGCCTTTTTCTTTCAACTTCAGCGTAAGGTCAACCGTGCCCTCCCTTTCGTTGAGATGACGCTCAGTTGTGCTCGGATCTTCAGGCTTGATCTGATCAAAAAATCCGAGCTGGTTTAGCCGCTGCAAGCTCAACTTCCAGTACTGCTCGTTATAACGCTGGCCTTCTTCGAGCAGAAGTTCGCGTCGGATTACCTTGTCGCGCGTCGTGGTGTTGCCCTCGAATTCAATCCGTCGCACATAAAACTGCTTGCCTTCATCAATATCGATTTCAAATGCAACCGTCTTTTTTTGCTCGTCGAAACTCGGCGTTGGAATTGAAGTGAAGTTGATATAACCCTGCGAGCCGTAAGCATTCTTCAGGTTCTCCAGGCCCTTCGCGATCTTCTGGCGGTTGAAGACGTCCCCATCTTTTAGCGGAAACAGGCTGCGCAAAGCTTTCGTATTGGGAATGGCTTTATTGCCCTTGAAAGTGATCTCGCCCAATCTGTAGCGCTCGCCTTCATCAATCGGAACCGTGATGTCCATCGCTTTGCCAGGACCGTGTTGCAGCAGAGGAATGTGGAATCCTTCGTGACCCGTATCGCGAATCACGGTTTGCGGCTGGCCGACGTTGGCCTTGAAATAGCCATGGTTCTGCAGGTCCTCGCGCACCAATTCCATGTCATCGTCAAGCTTGGTGGCGTCGTAGGTTTTCGCAAAGAGGTTTTCGAGAAAAATGGAATGGGGCACGCCAATGGGCCGGGTAAAGCGCATCGCATGACGCAATTCGCGGCTGGTTACGTGGTGATTGCCTTCAAACTTGATCCTGCCTACCTTAACTTTTGGCCCCTCGCGGACCACGAACGTCAGGTCAACCGAAGCCGGCGGCAGCGGCCGCACCTCACTTCGAACCGTTGCGAATTGGTGGCCATGCTCAGCTTCGAGCGCCTTGATCGAAACTTCCGCCTTCTTGACTTTGGTGGGGTCGTATTGCGATTCGGGAGACAGCCCGACTTTGTCCTGCTTGAAACGGTCGAGAATATCGCTCTTGGTAATGGCATTTATCCCCGAGTAATAAATCTGCTTCACTCGGGGGCGTTCTTTTACGTAAACGTGAAGGATCCAGCCTTTGGGCGTGGCCTCACGCTCAAAGCGGATGTCTTCGAAGAATCCCGTGTTCCACAGCGAGTTGAAGTCTCGCTCAATTGCTGCCTGATCATAAACATCGCCCGGATGGGTAAAGATGTGCGCTTTGACCACATCTGCGGGCACACTGCGGTTCCCGTGGACTTGAATCTCCACGATCAGGTCCTGCTGGGCAAAAAGTGGCGAGGCAAGGGTCATTAGAAGGACGAACCCCACAAGCGCGCAGAATGATTTCATCCACCCAAAAGTGCTGAGGAATGAAGAAGATGTGCGTTCCGCCGGCTGCTTGCGGGGGCACTTGCGCAAAATCACAGGCCTATCCTGACGAATGCGGCGAATCGCTGCTTACCTCGGCTGAATGGGAGTATGGAAAACCGCAATTATACGGTAGAGCTGTGGAGGCAGTCCAAAACCGCGGGCCTACTCGACCTATTGCCGAGTTGGCTGAAAAAGCTCCACTTCAACCAAGACGGAATAAAACGTGGCAGAGTTGCCCATGTCCGTGAGTTTTTCGGATGTTAGCACATTTATATTCCGGTTCCCGGGTGTAAGTTTTGCCCAGTTCAATCGCGCCGCCACCACTCCAGGCGGAACGGTACCGTTGACCTTGGCTGTTAAGCCGATCTCGCCGCGTTGATTGAAGGCGCGCACCTCGTCGCCGTCGCGGATGCCGCGCTTGCTCGCGTCTGCGGAATTCATCTCCAGCAGCCCGGTTTGTTCCATTGCCTGCACGCTGGGAATATTTGTAAAGGTCGAATTGAGGAAGTTGTCCGCCTTTCGCGCCAGCAACTCAAGGGGGAATTTCTTGGACTTGGCCGCATGCCGCGACTCATCGGGTGGCACGAATGATGCCACCGGATCGAGACCCTGTTCTCGTAACGCTTCGTTGTAAAGCAGCGCCTTGCCGCTGGACGTGCGAAAGTCGCCGTTGGCAAAGGGGAGAAACGGATCATTCAATGGTCGCCCCTCGCTTCCGCGCTTCGCTCGCAGGATGGGAGAATCAAAATTCAACCGTATATGGCCCTCGTTCTCCAGTCGCTCCCTCGTGATTCCCTTGAGCCAGGGATTCTCCGACTCAAGCGCCTGATCAATCATTTCGTCATCCGAATCCCGCAGGCATTCGTCATTCAAGCCCATCCTCGCGGCCAGCGCGCGAAATACCGCGGTGTTCGAGCGGCACTCCCCCAGCGGCTCAATGGCTTGATTTGACATCTGCAAGTAGTAATGCCCGTAAGCCGATTGCAATTCCTTATGCTCGAAGAAAGTCGTCGCCGGCAAAACGACATCGGCATAGTCGGTCGTGTCGGTAAAGAATTGTTCGTGGACGACCGTGAACAGGTCCGGCCGCATGAGGCCGCGGATCACGTCGTTGTGGTTCGGGCAAACCGCCGCCGGGTTTGAGTTGTAAACGTACATCGCCTTCACCGGCGGATCGTTCACTTCGTTCAGCGCTTTGCCGAGTTCAACCATGTTGATGG
The DNA here is from genome assembly GCA_003224815.1 of Acidobacteriota bacterium. Taxonomy (GTDB): domain Bacteria; phylum Acidobacteriota; class Terriglobia; order Terriglobales; family Acidobacteriaceae; genus Gp1-AA145. The sequence goes on from QHZW01000050.1 coordinate 7,693, forward strand.
TGCGGGCGGCCCTGCCGAGCGATTTTTCCATCAAGGAGGCGCGTTCGAGCGCAATGTTATTCAGTCCGAAAGCACCGCTGGTGGAAAGCTGGAAACCGCCGCCAACTTCCTTCCACGATCCGGTGATGCAGGGCAGCATTGCGATAGTACGCGACGCCATGCCGCCATTCTGCGAACGCTGCACGCCATAATTCATGCGAATAACAGCAGGGCGGACGGTTGCGTATTCGCGCGCGAGTTTCTGGATGTCAGAGGCAGACATCCCGGTCCACTTCGCAACCTTTTCCGGCGGATACTCCTGCACCTTCGCTCGCAGCTTATCGAATCCCTCCGTATGCAATGCTATGTAGTCAGGATCGTACAGATTTTCATTGATGATGACGTGCATCATCGCCAGCGCCAGCGCGACGTCTGTACCGGGGTTGATCGGGATGTGCCAATCGGCGCACGCGGCAGTGCGCGTCCTGTACGGATCGATCACAATCAGCTTGGCGCCATTGCGTCGCGCCTCTTCAATAAAGGGCCAAAGATGGACGTTGTTGCCATGAATGTTCGCGGCCCAGGCAATTATGTATTTCGATTGGCGGAACTGCTCGGGCTCGGTACCCATGTTCACGCCATAAACCGACTTGACGCCGGCGGCACCGGCTTCCGAGCAAATGGTTCGAGCAAGCTGCGACGCGCCAATGGAGTGAAAAAAACGGCGATCCATTGAGGCATAGCCCAGCTTTCCCAGCGTGCCGCCGTAGGAATACGGCAGAATGGCCTCGCTGCCGAACTCGCTGATTGTGCTCTTGAATCTCGCAGCAATCTCGTCGAGGGCTTCGTCCCAGGAGATGCGCTCAAACGCATGTGCTGCCTCTGAGCGGTGGACACCCTCGCCAGCGAGCGGTCCCTTTGACTGGGCGCGCCTCATGGGGTAGAGCACGCGGTCGGGCGAGTAAACCCGGTCGAGATACTTCGCCACCTTTGCGCACAAGAAGCCCCGGGTCAGCGGATGCGCTGGATCGCCCTGGATCTTCGTCGCCCTGCCATCCTCGACGGTGATCAGGACTCCGCAGGCATCGGGACAATCATGCGGACACGCGGCATGAACAACCTTTTTCACGATGTTTTGATTATACGGCGGGGCAACGAGGGTCGCGTGTCGTCGGTCGCACGTCGTCCGCAGTCCCAAAATGTTGTTCGGGGGCCGCTCTGGTCAGCTTG
>QHZW01000125.1:0-4077 GCA_003224815.1 Acidobacteriota bacterium
TGGCAGCATGATGAGAAAATCGGCAGCCGCATGGCTGAAACTGCGGGCGCGAAGGAAGTTCAGCCACTGTTTCGCAAGACGCGTGTCGTGCTTGAGGGCGGATCAATCGAGGTCAACGGCGCGGGCACGCTCATCACCACTGAAGAATGTCTGCTCAGCCGCGTGCAGCAGCGCAATCCAGGTATGAAAAAGCGGGATTACGAAAGGATATTTGCTCAATACCTCGGAGCTCGGCGCGTAATTTGGCTCGGCTCTGGAATCGTAGGCGATGACACACACGGCCACATTGATGACATTACGCGCTTCGTATCGCCCGACACAGTTGTGACCTGCGTCGAGGCCGATCCATTAAGCGAAAACTACGAAGCATTGCGCGAGAATATTCGTCGGCTGCGCGACGCCACCACCGAAGATGGTAAGCCACTGGTGACCATTGACCTGCCCATGCCCGCGCCTGTGTACTTCGAAAGACGGAGGCTACCGGCCAGTTACGCGAACTTTTATATCGCGAACGGGATTGTGCTGGTGCCGGTCTTCAACGATCCGAATGACCGTGTTTCTTTAGACATTCTGGCGGATGTATTTCCCGACCGCGAGATCGTTCCCATCTACTGCGGAGATTTGATCTGGGGATTTGGCGCAATTCACTGCATGACACAGCAGCAGCCCGAACTCATCCGGCCTAGAGCGTAATCAGCTGGTGATCCACACAATCGGGGTGGACTTGGGCGAGCAGTGCATTGAGCAGTTGCTTGCCATGCCTGGCTATCAGAGACATTCCGGCCACCTCGCGCTCCTGCAAAGTCTTGTCCGGATAAAGTGCGTTGCTGAGCAGCCGCGCCTTGCGCTCGATCACCTCGCTCTGCCGCAGTTCAGCCCGAGCTGCGCGCGATCGCAGGCTTTCGAGTTGGTGCATCATCTTTGATTTCGCGTTGACAGCAGACTCGACCAACGTTTTATCAAGACGCACCAGCGCATCCTGAATCGTTTGCATTGAGCGTTCGACGGCAATGGTCGCATGCTCAAATGAGTTCTGCAGATTTTGATCAAGCAGCCGTGAGCCGAGGGTCTCGCGCAAAGCTTCCGGGCCACGCAAGAGATCTGAGAAAGACAATTTGTAATGCTCAAGTATTGCTTGAGGTTTAGCTTCGATCAGAGTGGCAGAAAAGCGTGGCAGGATCGGTGTCACTCGACTGAGGATGGCTTCGTAAAGCGCGCCTACTTGCGCGAAATATGCGACTTCCGCCGAGCCTCCAACATAGGCAAGTGTCGGCAAAAGATAGTCTTGGGCCAAAGGGCGCAGCAGCACGTTGGGACTGAAAGACTGAGGCGAAGAGCCAGCAATGTCGAGCAACTCTTTCGACAATAGTTCGCGCTTGCCGGCCGTGAACTTCCCCGCCCCCGACAGGTGAAGCGGCACACGCGAACCATCCTGCATCAGAAATAAGGGCGTCGACGAGTCTGTAATCCGGACTTGCTGGTGGTAGCCACCGGATTGCAATTGCTGGTCGCGATCAAGCAGCACGCAATTGAGTTCTGGCGCGCGCTCGATGACTTCTCGATAGAGAGGAGCTGCAATCTGATCGAGAGCGGGGTCAGAACCGTCGAGCAGAATGACACCGAAATCCGCGAACAATCTTGCGAACAACTTGGCGAAGGCTGATCCGAAAGACTCGCCAGGGCGGTAACATTCTCGAAGCAGTTCGGCTGCTTCCGATTCGCCGAGCAGTTCTTGCGCGCGCTCAACGACCTGAGAAATCTCGTCATTGAAAAGAACGCTGGCGACGGGCGCGTCTTCCACGCTACGCGAACTGGTTGATACGCGCTCGAGTTGAATTTCAGCGCTCAACAAACGCGCATTATTCACTTCTTCGAGATCGTGATCTTCGACCGCACTCAGCGCTTTGTAGAGTGAGAACGCGGGGCCGCCGAATAGACCGACTTGTTGTCCCGTCACCAAAGCGAGAGCGCCGTTGGCGAAAGCAGAAATGTTTTCCAGAGTACGCGCGGAAGCGCCGAAGTCCTGATTTTGGCGCCGCAGAATTTCTGCAACTTGCTTTCGGCGCTCCGGCGGATAGCTCACGCGCGATGCTTCGTCGGAAGCCCATTCGAGAAACTTCGCGGAGCGGGGATAAAAGAGCTGTACGGTGGGGACATGATCGAGATAATCCAAGAAAAGGCGCGTACTGTGGGGAATCTGGCGAAAAGGAAAGCAGTGAGAGTTCACGCGCTAACCCTATTGGCAATTTGGATGTGACAGAACATTCCCGTCCTTCCCTCCCGATCAGATGACGAAACCATCGCTAAGATGCAAAGATAATCATTTCACATCCACTTAGACGATTGTCACGGGAGCTTGTTTGAGCACAAATCCGGTTATTTCACCGCTAGGGCTAGAAGGCAGGCACGTGCGCCTGGAGCCTCTTCGGGCCGAACACGCCGCCGCGCTGTGGGAGATCGCGAAAAATGACTTGGGCGACTTGTTTCAATGGATCCCGTATCCGCTCAAGAGTCTAAGCGATTTCGAGCAGTTCAACAGGCAGGTGCTCGAAGAGCAACAACGTGGGCTTACAATTCCGTTTGTCACGCTCGAGCGGGCTTCGGGGCAGATTGTCGGCACGACGCGCTACATGAACATGGACCTGGCGAACAGGAAGGTAGAGATCGGTTCAACCTGGATCGCGCCACCGTGGCAACGCACCGCAATCAACACTGAAGCCAAATATCTGATGCTGCGCCATGCGTTTGAAGTGTGGGACTGTTTGCGCGTGGAGCTGAAAACTGACGCAATGAATCAGCGGTCGCGTAAGGCAATCCTGCGACTTGGTGCGAAGGAAGAAGGTATCCTGCGCAAGCACATGTTGACCTGGAATGGCCGCCAGCGCGACTCGGTGTACTTCAGCATCCTGGATACGGAATGGCCAGAAGTAAAATCCAATCTGAAAAAAATGCTGGGAGTGTACCGACGAAACGCGAATTCGGGCTAGAGAACAGTTAAAAATCCTTGCAAATTCCACTATTCATGGCATTTGTTGACGCTCTGGCGGTCGCGTGAGATAGTAACCCTTCTTGCAATTGACTCTGAATAGGAGCAAGCGACTACATGCGACTGATCCCCCGGGAAAAGAAATTTTTCCGCATGTTTGCCGATGTTTCCCAGAATCTGACCGAAGGCGCTCGCACCTTGTACGACATTTTGAAGAACCCCGCAAATCCCAGCGAGCGCATTGCGAGACTGCAGGAAATCGAACATCGTGGCGACGAGATGACGCACGATATCATCCGGATGCTTAACCAGACGTTTATCACTCCATTTGACCGCGAAGATATTCACTCTTTGAGTTCCGCGCTCGACGATGTTCTCGATTTTGTAAACGCCGCTGCGATCCGCATGACCCTGTACCGAATTTCAAATGTGCCGCCGGCAGCTGCTGATCTTGCTCAACTGATCGTGACGCAAGCCGAAGAGCTCTCGAAAGCTGTCAGTGTGCTAGAAGAAAACCAGAAAGTACTAGATCACTGCGTGGAAGTGAATCGACTGGAGAATGAGGCCGACCGCGTCAGCCGCAAGGCCATTGCCGAATTGTTTGAGCACGAGAACGACCCGATTCAGCTGATCAAGCTAAAAGAACTCTACGAAGTTTTGGAGACCGCCACTGACAAGGCCGAAGATGCCGCCAATGTGCTGGAGACGGTCGCCCTAAAAAGCGCGTAGATCCGCATGGGATAAATCAGACTTCAACTAAGGAATTCGACGATTGAATACCGGTCTGCTGCTGCTCATCATCACGATCGCGACGGCGCTGATCTTTGATTTCCTGAACGGATTTCACGATGCGGCCAACAGCATTGCGACCGTCGTCTCCACGCGCGTCCTGTCGCCGAAGCTGGCGGTGGCTTGGGCGGCTTTCTTCAATTTCGTTGCCGCATTCGTGCTGGGAACCGCGGTTGCTAAGACAATCGGCAAAGGCATGATCCGGCTCGATGACGTTACCCAGTATGTTGTGATTGCCGGGCTTGTCGGCGCAATCGTATGGGACCTGCTGACCTGGTGGTGGGGATTACCGACATCTTCAT
>QHZW01000125.1:4098-42233 GCA_003224815.1 Acidobacteriota bacterium
CATTGTTGTAGCCCCCGTAATGGGCTTGACCATCGCGCTCATTTTCAGCGTCGCGGGATATTGGCTGTTGCGAAAGCAGACTCCACAAAGCGTGGACAAATGGTTTCGAAAATTGCAGCTCCTTTCGGCTGCCGCATATAGCCTGGGCCACGGCGGAAACGACGCACAGAAAACCATGGGCATTGTCGCGGGCGCGCTCTACACCGCAGGCTTGATGAGCAAAGCCGAAATGGCCGGCAACTGGGGTCGATTTCACTACTGGATCATCATCGCAGCGAATGGCGCAATCGCCGCTGGAACATATTTTGGCGGATGGCGGATCGTGCACACCATGGGTTCGAAGATCACGAAGCTGAAACCTTTCGGCGGATTCTGCGCCGAAAGCGCAGGCGCACTCACTCTGTTTGGAACGGCGCTCGCCGGAATTCCTGTAAGCACTACGCATACGATCACGGGCGCGATTGTTGGAGTCGGCGCTGTGCATCGCTTATCCGCTGTGCGGTGGGGCGTGGCACGACGCATTGTGTGGGCATGGATTCTGACCATCCCCGCCTCAGCAGCAGTTGCGGGAACCACGTTCTGGGTGGTATGGCTGTTTGATCGGGGGGCTTGAAATTGCGGCGGGCCTGGACGGCCGCCGTTCCCACATTCGGATCCCGTCCCGATTGTCACCTGACGAAAGCCTTCTTGCTACAATTCTCATAGATGAAACCTCACCCGCCATTCACTGATGTCCCCACCGCTCTGGACGAAATCCGCGAGGGACGAATGATCGTTATTGTGGACGACGAAGATCGCGAAAACGAAGGCGATCTGATGCTGGCGGCGGAAAAGGTCTCGCCCGAAGCAATCAATTTCATGGCGAAGTACGGACGCGGGCTCATTTGCCTGACTTTGACCGAAGAGCGACTCGAGCACCTGCGCCTAGGTCCGATGAGCGCGGAGAACACCTCGAATTATGGAACCGCATTCTGCGAAGCCATTGACGCCCGCGAAGGCGTGAGCACAGGAATTTCTGCCTACGATCGAGCCCGAACCATTCTTGTCGCCATCGATCCAGCGACTCGGCCGTCAGACCTGGCGCGTCCAGGCCATGTTTTTCCTTTGCGCGCGCGCAAGGGCGGAGTCCTGGTACGCGCCGGTCAGACCGAAGCGTCGGTCGATCTGACGCGTATGGCAGGGCTGGTTCCGGCCGGAATTATTTGCGAGATCATGTGCGAAGACGGATCTATGGCTCGCGTGCCCGATTTGATCGAGTTCTGTAATGAGCACGGAATGAAGATGCTCACCGTTGCCGAACTGATCCGCTATCGCATGCAGCACGAGCGGTATGTACATCGGGTGGGCGAGGCGCTGGTGAACACCCAACATGGCGAGTTCCGCGTGATTGCCTATGAGAGCGAAGTAGATGGCGGCGATTCCCATCTCGCTCTAGTGCGCGGCGAAATCGATAAGGGCGATGACCCGGTGCTGGTACGAATGCATTCTCACTGCCTGATTGGCGATGTTTTCGGTTCAGCGGCATGCGATTGCCGGGCTACCCTCGAAGGATCACTTGAAGCCATAGCCGCTGAAGGACGCGGCGCGCTGATCTATCTGCATCAAGCGGCGAAGGGATTCTCGGTTGAGAAAACCGATGAGAGGAATGCGATCTCCTTTCATCACGAGCGCAGCTCTCCCTCGTTGCCCGAGAGCGAACGCAAGGCACAGCGTGAAATCGGGCTGGGCGCGCAGATTTTATCAGATCTCGGGTTACGCAGGATGAGGCTGTTGACCAATCATCCCCGCAGGGTGGTGGCACTGGAGGGATTTGATATTGAAATTGTGGAGCAGGTTCCGGTGGAACTGGGTAGGCAGCTGAGAAGGTGAACTTAATTGTGATTTACGAATTGTCGAAATTACAGATTTATGAATTTTAGAATTGTCGAATTCCCAACGCTCTAGAGACGTAGTCTGCAATTCGACAATTCGTAAAAATTCCTAAAACGGTTTTCTGATCTGAATGTCGTTGTCTCGGATAAAGAACTGCGCCGAGCACTTTCCCGACCCGCAGATCACAGCAATCAGCCCTGCGATTTGTTTTCGTGTGATCAGGCCGAGAGTGCCGCAGTTGGGACAGGAGAGCACAGCCCAGTACGGATCTTCCTTCTCACCGATGTGTCCGGCATTTTCGAGCACGAAAATCGTGCCCGGCTGCATCTGCTCCGGTATCCATTCGCTCAGGATTTCGAGTTCAGCAACCATTTCCCCTCCTCGCGGGCAAATTCACTGCTACGAACCCAATCTCGACTTGCGAATCGAATGAACTTTTTCGGGAGCACAGCGGCCCGGGCGCTTGCGCCCGCTGACCACAGCCTTAACCTGGCGAACAGTGTCGCTCAGGCAAATGGCAAACATCGGCTGCCGTGAATTCTTGAGAATGTCCACGATCTGCTGCGCAGACGTTTCTAAATAAAGCGTGCGACCGTCAGTAAGTAGGTGATAGTTGGAAGAAGCGGTTACGGTCGCCGCCAGGCGCTGGCTGAATTCCTTTTGCAGAAAGCGAACGACTTTGCGCATGCGCTGCAGTGAGAAGCCCTTGCGGCGCAGCTCGCAAATCACGGCGACCTCGGTCAGGTCTTCGAACGAGTAGACCCGGCGATGTCCCTGACGGGCGGGCACAACGATGCCGCGTTCGTCCCACCATTGCAGCTGGCGGGCTGTGATTCCGGTCAAACGAATTACGTCTTGTGATGTGAACGATTCCTGCATTCCAGCCTGCAAATGTTTAAAACATCTAAATTGCAAAATGTTTGAAACATTGTAGGCCGGAGTTGTCAAACCCGAGCAGCTAAATAGTGGAAAACAGGTTACTAAGGAGCTACTAGGACTTCAGCTGCCCGGGTACAGATCGCTTTCGGTAACGGGCGTTGACCTGGTTTCTGTGCCTTGAGCTTTCAGGCGAGTACGCGCGGAGAACATTGGACCGCGTGCCTGTTGCAAAGGAGCAAAAGCGCCAAAGCCGATGGCCTTCGGGATATCATCGTAGATGCCCTCCATGCCGCCGCGCATGAAGTAAGTTTCATGCCAGAAGCCGGTGCCGCCGGAACTGCGCAGAAATTCTTTCCACCAGAGCATGTGCGGTTCCGAACGCGACCAGCGTTCCAAAGAATCGAAATCACGCCAATACTGACGCATGCCCGCATGCATCGGAAAAATGGAATAAATCACCGGCTCGTGCAGCAACAGTCCATCTGGCTTTTCGCTGACTGCGTTAGTAATCCTCGGGCCGAATCCAATCAACGTTTTGAGCCCGTACAGCCGATTGACTCTCATTCCCAGGTAGATCACAACCAGGTCTGGATAAGCAGAGAGGTCAACCGTTCGCCTATCGACTTTCCCATTCGGCTTCACATCGCCTCCTCACACCGACCCCCACCCACGAAGTGAACAATTTCGAGTTTATCGCCATCTTTCAGAGGAATTATCGTCCAGCGATCTCGAGGAGCGAGTTCCCGGTTGAGCTCTACGGCAACCCGATCGGGTTTCATCCCGAGCTGGACGAGAAGATCAGATAGCGTCGAGATGGAATCGAATTCGCGATCCTCGCCATTAATGATGAGCTTCATGGATTAATACTTCCCCGCTGCCACCCGCTCCGCTATCCATTCTCCGACTTCTTTCGTGCCCAAAGGTCCCCCGGCATCTTGGGTAGACTTCTTCGCACGAACGGCATCGAGCACCGCAGCCTCAATCGTGTGCGCTTCTTTTTCACAACCCAAATGCGCGAGCATCATTGCCGCAGTGAGAATCGCGCCCATAGGGTTGGCGAGATTTTTCCCGGCGAGCGGCGGCGCCGAGCCATGCACCGGCTCGAACATCGATGTCCTGCCAGGACTTATGTTGCCACTGGCGGCCATGCCAAGGCCTCCCTGAAGTCCTGCAGCAAGATCGGTGATGATGTCCCCGAACATGTTATTGGTCACAATCACGTCGAACTGGCGCGGTTCACGGACCATCTGCATGCAGAGCGCGTCAACGTACATATGCTCGGATTTAGTCTGCGGATATTCGGCGCCGACCTGCTTAAATACGCGCTGCCATAAGCTACCGGCGTGGGTCATGGCGTTCGACTTATCGCACATGAGCACACGTGAGCGGCTGCTGCCATCGGCTTTCTTGTGATTCGTCGCATACTCGAAAGCGAAGCGAATCACGCGCTCCACGCCTTGGCGTGTGTTGATGTCTTCCTGAATGGCGATTTCGTCGGCAGTTCCCTGCTTGAAAATGCCGCCCGAGTCGGTGTAAACGCCTTCGGTGTTCTCGCGGACCACAACGAAATCAATGTCCTTGGACTCAATTCCCTTCAGCGGACAAAGTGACGCATCGAGCAGGCGCACCGGGCGGACATTGGCATACAGGTCCATCTTGAACCGCATACCAAGCAAAATTTCTTTGGCGTGAATATTCGTAGGCACTCGCGGATCGCCGAATGCGCCCACCAGAATTGCATCAAAGTCGCGTGCAAGCATCGCAAAGCCGTCGTTCGGAACCGTGGTGCCGTCAGCCAAGTAGCGATCCGCGCCCCAATCGAAGTGAGTGAAAGCAACCGGCGCACCGGACGCCTCGATGATCCTGATCGCCTGAGGGACGACCTCTTTGCCGATGCCGTCGCCGGGAATAACCGCGATCCTCTTTATCGAGCGCACGGGAGGAAGATACCAGAAATCTCACTGAACCCGCCTGGGCTAGTATGTGATGGATGGAACTCTGGACTGGCTTGGCTGCCCTCAAAGCTGACCCGAACTGTAAGAACTTCCGCAGATTCGGAAGAGGCAAGGGAGCTTACGTCAATGTTGTTGCGTGGGCGGAGTCTCCCCAAATATTCGAACAAAGAGTAAGAAGTACCGTACAGATGGGTCTCGATTGCATTCTTCTGGAGTTGGAAGAAATTGAGCTGCTAGAAGACAGAATGAGCGCCGATGACTTTCCCGAAGAGTTCATCAATATGCGAGCCACTGCTCACAGGCAGCCCACTGATGTCGTTTTCGGAACATTCCACATGTGGCTCCAAGATGATGCGAACTGAAAATTCGTCTATGGTAAAGAGCCTCAACGCCTAACTCCAATTGAGCTTGACTACGCCCTTTGCATCCGATTTGCTTCGTTATAATTGAAGTAAGCATGCCATCGTTAACACAACGAAAGAATGCCTCGACCGCCGTTGACAGCCAGCGAGAGCTGACCGCTCTGGTCGCCGGTTGTGCGATTTATCGCCCGAATCGCCAGCTTTTCTCAATCACCGGTCGTGACCGGGTACGCTGGCTGAATGGCATGGTCACAAACAACATACGTGATCTTGCGCCTGGCCGCGGCGTTTATTCGTTTGTGCTGAACTCTCAGGGACACATCCTTGGCGATCTATACGTATTCAACCGTGGCGAAAATCTGATCGCGGAAATCGAGAATTCACAGGCTGAAGCTTTGCTTCAGATTCTGAAGCGCTACATCATCATGGACAAGGTTGAAATCGAAGACCTGAACGGAAAGTTCGTGGTGCTTGGAATTGCTGGGCCGAAATCGGCAGATCTTCTGGCATCAGCGGGGCTGGGTCAAAGTCTTGAGCAACTTCAGTTTGCAGAGTTGCCTTCGAACGGCTCCATTTCGAACGGCTCCATGATGACGGTTGTGCGTGATGACAATCCCAGTTTTGCGGGTTATGAAATCTGGGCGCCTGCAGAGGAAGTCGAGACAGTCTGGAATTCTCTTGTGAGCGCCGGAGTTGAGGAAGTGCATGACCAGGCTTTGGAGATGTTTCGGATCCTGAGAGGTATTCCTAAAGTTGGCCAGGACATTCGTGAGCGCGCTCTTCCGCACGAGACGGGACAGGAACGCGCGCTGAATTACACGAAGGGCTGTTATATCGGCCAGGAAATTGTTGAACGGATCAGGGCCCGCGGAAACGTCCACAAAACGTTCGTCGGATTTGAAGTGGAAGGACCTCTGCCAGCTGCAGGCACGAAGATTCAGAGTGGGGGAAAGGACGTTGGCGAACTGACGACCATCGCTCCGGTACAGCTCAAGCAGAAGCAACTGGCGCTAGGCTTTATACGACGAGAAGCTCTTGCAGCCGGTCAGGTATTGACCGCCGGCGAAGCAACGCTCAAGCCGGCGCCGTTGCCGTTTTCGGACATGTTTCACTAAAGCGTGCGCTTCTCATTCCGGCGACGATCCGGATGATCTGAAAAACGAACCTAAGAATCGACAAACACTTATGGCTGAGAAAAAATCAAGCTTCACAGTTACGGACCGGCGGTTGTTCACTCCTGAAGGCGAATTGCGCGCAGACCTTGCCGAAGAACAGGATCAACCGGCAACTCCGGCCGAGCCGCCGGGGGCCCCCTCATCGCCGGCGCAGACCGCGCCAGCACAGGCCGATAAGCAGGAATCCCCACCGCCGCCGTCCCCGAGCGCCGCTGAACAAAAGGAACAGGCAGACGCCTACCAGAAATCGTCGCAGGAGATGGACCGCGAGGTAGAAATGAGCGGCCACTCGGCAAAAGAGCTGGATATCACCTTCGAGCGCTTCCTTGCGTCGCTGTACATGAGCGGCATGCTGCAACTCGGACTCATGCAGGAACAGGGTGGACAGCCGCAACTTGATCTTATCGGCGCGCGACAGACAATCGACTCGTTGTCTCTGCTGTCTGAAAAGACCAAAGGCAATCTAACTCCCAAAGAACAGAATTTTCTCCAGAACGCGCTATACGAGCTGCGCATGGCGTATGTGGAAGTCACAAACGCAATCGCCAGAGGTCCTCAGAAGGTACCCGCTGCGAAATGAACGCAACGCTCACCGTGCTGGGAAGCGGCACGTCCATGGGCGTGCCCACGATCGGATGCAGTTGCGCGGTTTGCCACTCCAGTGACCCGCGGGACCGGCGCACTCGGCCTTCGGTGTTAATTGAATACCAGGGTCACGCGGTGTTGATCGATACGACTCCTGATTTTCGCGAGCAGGCGATTCGCGAGAATATCTGCCGCCTGGACGCTGTGCTCTACACGCACACGCATGCCGACCACCTGCTCGGCATCGACGACCTGCGACCGATCAGCTTTCTGCATAAGCCGGGCAAGCTGCCACTTTATGCGCATCCTGCGGCCGTTGAATTTATCCGTACCATGTTCCGCTATATTTTCGACGCAAACTATAAGTTTGGCGGCTTGCCACAGGTGGAATTAAGACCGCTCGAAGGCTTGCTGGAATTGTTTGGTGCAATCTTCGAGCCCATCACGCTTATTCATGGCGATGCAAAGATTTATGGCTTTCGTTTCGGCTCGGCAGCGTATTTGACTGACCACAGTGATATCCCCGAACGCTCCCTGGAACAATTGCAGGGACTCGACATTCTGTTTCTGGATGCGTTGCGCTACAAGCCGCACCCAACTCATTCCACGGTGGAGCATTCACTGCAAACAGTGGAAAGGCTTAAGCCCAGGCGCGCATTTTTCACACATATCTGCCACGATCTGCCGCATGAGGAAACCAACGCGGCGCTGCCCGATAACGTAAAGCTTTCGTATGACGGCATGAAGCTGGAGTTTGAAATCTGACATGCTGGTTTTTCACAAGTTGGAGGAAGTTCCTGCCGGGTTTGGACCATCTGTGGTCAGCGTCGGGAACTTCGACGGGGTGCACCGGGCACATTCGCGAGTATTGTGCGAATTGATCAGGCAAGCGGCTGCGCGCAATGCCAAATCGGTCGCCGTAACATTCGAGCCACATCCGGTGCGGATTCTGCGCCCGGACGCTCCTCTCAGGCTGATCACGCCGACCGCGGAAAAGTTACTGTTGCTGGAGAAGTCCGGAATTGACTCAGTGCTTGTGCTTCCTTTCACTCGCGATATGTCGCTGCTGTCTGCGCACAATTTCGCGCAGCAGATCCTGCGAGACTGCCTCGGCACAATCGAGGTACACGAGGGCTATAACTTCCGCTTCGGCCACAAGGCAGCGGGCGACGTGAAACTGCTAACGGACTTGGGCCGCGAACTCAATTTCGAAGTCATCGTTTATCCGGAGATGATGGTGCGGCGGCAGTCGGTTTCGAGTTCTCGCATCCGCGACATGATTCGATCCGGCCAAGTAAGCCGCGCCAGGCCGCTGCTGGGGAGGCCCTTCAGTATTGTTTCAACGCCGGGCCGCGGCCGTGGGTATGGATCGAAATACACCGTGCCCACGATCAACCTGAGCCGATACGATGAACTCGTCCCTGCTGATGGCGTGTATATCACGCGAACGCGGGTCGGCGACGAGTGCTTCGATTCGGTGACAAATATCGGTAATCGGCCAACGTTTGGCGCGGAGTCCTTCGCGATCGAAACGCACTTATTGAATTTTCATCCGTTGGAACTGACAGCGGAAACCAGGATTGAATTGTTCTTTCTGGCGCGACTAAGGGACGAGATCAAGTTTGCTTCAGTGGAAGCTCTGCGGGAGCAGATTGGTCGGGATATTAAGAAAGCGGAACACTACTTGAGTTTTTTGCGAAATGCGAGAGTTAGGGCAGGGATGGATTGAGAGTAACTGGGTTTCTGCGTTGGTACGCTAGAAACGCAACATTCTTCAGACCTGTCGAATGGATGGCGTCCAAGACTGACTTTACATTGCCATACCGAGCGCGAGCATCAGCTCTGATGTACACCTTGTGCTCAGCGCCAGCGCCGAGGCGGCGGCTGATTTCTGAGGCAAGTGCCGAGGTCGCGACTTTTTTGTTAGTCATGAAAGTTGTTCCGTCCCTTGCGACAGCGATGATCATCGCTTCATCACGATTAGCACCCCAACTCAAATCACCCACTAGGACAGGATGTAGGACTCTAGGCAAGTCCAATGAATCACCAGGATAGTGGTCGCCCATAGTGGTCATGCAGCAGGCCAAAACCGCAAACATTGCAATCGCCATTACGCACGCAAAAGCATTAACGTCAGTGGAGCAAAACAACTCGGCCGTCCCTGGGCGTCTTAATGACATCTACTGGTTAGACCCCGCGTAAAAGCCCATTGTTCCACCCAGAGTCCCTAACTCACAGATACCGCCGTAACCAAGCATGGAAACTGTTGTTAGTTGGGGATAACGCTCATAATCATTCGCCGCTCTGATGCGACGGCTCCATGACTCTGGGAACTTCTAGTGCGACAGGTATCCCTCTTCGAGAGGCAGCTTTCCGTCCACGTGCAGCACCTTGATTTTGTCGTTGACGGAACGGACGTCCACTAGTCCCACTGCACCAGGCGTGCTCTGAACAATGCTCAGCACATCTTCGTCGGAATCGGCGAACTTCAGTTCGTCTTTGTGCTGTTTGCTCCAGGCCTGAAGCTGGGCAGGGGACATCTTGTTGAGGTGCTGCAAGGTTATGTTTTCACCCAGTGAGGAGCGATGCAGTACCACGACGATGTCGCCTCCATCCGGCCACTTCTTCATTTCGGTGCGAAAGATCTTTCCCAGTTGTGAGGCGTTCAAATTACTGACCGCGTTATTTTCGGAGACGACAACCGCCATGTGGTGGGCGAAACAAGGCGCGGCGGTCGCGGCAATGCTGATCAGTAAAATGAGTAACCTTGCAGTCTTCACAGATGTAGTCCTCCACTGATAAAACATAGCTTGAACTTACACGTCGGCCGTAGATGACCAAAGTCACGGCAGAGAGTCATATTGTAAAAAGATTGTCGTGATGCGCGGGTTCGAAGCGAAAATCGCTTCAATCAACAGGATCCACACTCGAGCAGACAACATCGGTTGTGGAACGTTGCACGACCAGGATCGAGGCCAGCACCATCACCATGCCCATCGCCTGCAAAGGCCGGACTACCTCGCGCAGCGCAACCGCAGCGATAACCACCGTGAAAACCGGTTCAAGGCAACTGGCGATGATCGCTTTGGTTGGCTGAAGGTGCTGCAGGCCAGCAAAGTAAAATGTGAACGGTATCAGGACCGACAGCACGGAAAACGCAAACAGGAAGCACCACGCCCCCGGCGAATAATGGGCAGCTGCGATTCGCTGCGGCGGATTCACGCAAATCCAGAACAGAGATGCGGCCCAGGTCGTATAAAGCAGGACCATCCAGCGATCATAGCGGGCAAGCAGGTAATGGCCGCCAACGTTGTAATAAGCGAACGAGAATGCGGCAATCAGGGCGGCCGCAACACCCATCTGATCGAGATGTAATTTGCCCTGCCCAAAGAGGCCGATGACCAGGGCGATGCCGCCGATGGCGAGCACAACAGAAACCAACTTTGAAACTGTCGGCTTCTCGATTCGACGCGCCAGCGTGTACAACAAGACCCAGATGGGCGCAGTGTATTGCACGATGATCGCGGTAGCCACGTTGGTACGCTGAATGGCGAGATAGTAGAAGTAATTTGATGCCGCCACGCCAAGAAGACCAAGCAGAAGAAGTTTCGCGAAGTCTGACCAGGGCAGCCGTAAGGCGCGAGGCCCGCGAATAAAGAGCAGACCAAGTCCCACCAGCAGGAATGAAAATGTGGTTCGCGCTTGCGAAAGGATAAGAGGATCGATGGCTGCAATGTTGGAGGCAGGGACCAGGCGTCCAGTGAAGGCAGCGCGTCCAAGCGAGGCAGACATCCCCCAGAAAACGGCCGAACAGGCAATGTAAATATACCCACGCAGGGGATGCACGGGATGTTTCGGGAACAGCAAGGCGGCGGTTGCGTCAGCCATGTTCACGAATCCAGTTCGATGCGATAGCTGATTTTGGCCGTCTTGCTGAGCATGATCGAAACCGAGCAGTATTTTTCTTCCGATAATCGAACTGCGTCCTCCACAGCCTTGTGTGAAACCTTTCCCCGAATTTTGTACAGCAACTTGATTTCGGCATAAACACGCGGCGACTGAGTCGCCTTTTCTGCCTCGGCGCTAACTTCAACGGCGGTGAAGGGCTCGCGCTTCTTCTGCAGAATGCTGACTACGTCGTAGGCAGTGCATCCACAAAGGGCCATCAAAACCAGATCGGTGGGACTGTTAGCAGTCTTGCTATCGCCGTCTACTGGCACAGTAAATCCGGCGTTGCCAGTGCAGTTGAACCGGAACTGCTCAGTCCATTTTGCAGCTGCGACGTACATATTCATCTCCTGTTATCAGTGCTAGGTTCTGGGTGAATCAACACCCGAAACAACTCCGGCGCTTCCTGCTTAAAGCGGATTTCCAGTGCGGTTGACGCATCGTGAACCCGCGACAGCGGCAACTCGTCGGGAAAGGTGCAGTGGCATGAGACATAGAGATGATCTCGGACGCGCTTCACCTCAATGTCGTGCATATCCAGAATTTCAGGAAATTCATGGGCGACCGCTTTCAGGCGGGATTCCAACTGCGCGTCACGTTGCATCTGTTCGCCTTGCTCAATGGTCGAAGGCTCACTCTCGATGTGGGTCAGGATGGAAGCAATTTCTGGCACTTGCTGCCGAATTTCTTCTTCGAGGGCAGTCACCTGGTCGTGGGCATCTTTGAGCGGCAAACGCTCGTCCATTTCGAGATGCTGCTCAACGTGCAGGCGCCCATCCAGATCCTGAATGCTGACATCGTGCACATTGACGTTGTGGCGGGTGGCAACGCCGCGCACACGGTCGAAAATGTTTTCAGCCGAAGGGGCCCGCGGAATCGAATGGACGACAACATCTGTGTTGGGTAGAACCTGGTGAACTGTCCGCGTGACCTCGTCCGCTACCTGCCCAGATTTTTGAAAAGTTACGTTGCGGGCGAGGCCAACTGAAACATCGGCGAAATATCGATTTCCGGCACGCCGAATGCGCACGCGATCCACTTCGAGCAGGCCCTCGACTCCGCGAAGTGCGTTGATGATCTTGCTGCGCGCACCCGCAGGAGCGGTATCGAGCAAAGCGTCTATGGTTTTGAGCGCAAGCCGGGCGCTGACCAGAATGATCACCCCTGCCACAAAAAGCGCAGCAGTGGGGTCGGCTTCGGCCAGCCATGGAATTTGCAGCCTTCGTCCGACTAAAACGAGCAAAAGACCAAGCGCCACCACGCCGCTGGACCAGATGTCCGTCGAAAAATGAAGCGCGTCGGCCTGTAAGGCTTGACTG
The DNA here is from genome assembly GCA_003224815.1 of Acidobacteriota bacterium. GTDB lineage: Bacteria > Acidobacteriota > Terriglobia > Terriglobales > Acidobacteriaceae > Gp1-AA145. Next base: position 16,194 of record QHZW01000125.1, read on the forward strand.
TCGTATTTCGCCGCAATCTTTCCTAGCGCCCGCGAACGCCAGAAGTCAACGGCCATTGACACAAACATCACCGAGAAAGCAATGAGCGTCGGCTCAATTGCTACGTGGTGAAAGAACAGGCGCTTGCAAGCTTCGTACACGATTACAGCGCACGTGAGCAGCAGCAGTCCTGTTTCAATAAATGCAGAGAAATTTTCGATCTTTCCATGACCGTACTGATGGTCAGCGTCGGCAGGTTTGTCCGATACGCGGACCGAGAAAAGAGTCACCGCTGCTGCGATCAGATCAAGGCCGGAGTGGGCAGCCTCCGACAAAATGCCGAGACTGCCGGTGCCCAGCCCAACGATGATCTTTAAGGTTGTGATCGCGAGCGCGGCAATGAGGGAATTCATCGCAACGGAACGCTTCTCTGCCCGCATGGCCTGCGAAGAAAATTCTGGCCCGAAAATCGCGGGGGCGCCCATTTCTGCATTATCGCTGAAAGACTAGAGCGTTGTTAGATCGACAGCCAGTCTCCCGGTCACTGCTTTTTCGTTAGTGCCTTCTTGGGCTTGGCTGCGGTTTTTTTCGACGGGGGAGTTTTCTTCGCCGTCTTTGCCGAGGCCGGTTGCTTAGTGGGAGCAACGGGGAAAGGCTTCTTGGGCGGTGCAGGCGCAGGTTTAGCGGGGGCCGGAGTTTTGGCCGTAGGTACGGGAGCTGGTGCGGCGCCTTTGCCCTTCTTCTTTCCGGCAGCCGCTGCGGGCGTAGCCGGAGCAGATTGCGCTGCCGCGGCTGCGGCCTTTGCTCCTCGTCCGCGCCGAGGCGGAGGCGGAGGTGGTGGCGGTGGCGGCGCAAGCGGCTTCAGGAATTTCAAGATTTCAGTGTGCGACCGCAGCTTGCCATCCAGCAACAGCATGAAAACTTCTTCGGCAATCTTCGGATACTCCGGCAACTGCGGAGTAATCAGCAGCTCCGTCATTTCAGGAAGCGGAATTTTCTGCTGAACCTGACGCCACTTGGTAAAGAAATTTTTGATCTTCTGCTCAACCGCCTGCTGCCGTGAGGTCACGGCCAAATACAACACCATGTCTTGGCGAGCGCCGGAAAGCAGCTTCCATGTACGCGACGGTGTTGCGGCTTCTTTGCCAGTAAGGCGTTTCGCCAGTTCCTTCGCGTGCAGGCCGAGGTCGCGCCAGGCTTGTGCCAGGTCACGCCGGGGAATCATCTTGCGAATATCCGCTGTTTCCTTCTCGGTCAATTTGGCGGTCAGAAATTCAAGCACCGCGGGTGCAGGATCGGGAGCGTATCCGAGGTCGACCATCTGCTGGCGCGTCTTCATCAGGGCCGAAAGATTGTTTGTGTCCACTTTGGCTGTTGTCCAGTGCGGACTCAAAACCTTCAGCCAGCCCTCCTTCTCGAGCACCCGGACGACGTTCAGGGGATCGTCTTCATACGCCAGTTGCTCGATTTCGTATCCGACGGAGCGGTGGCTGATGTACTCGATGTAATTATTTTCTTTTGCCGAGTCGTACCGGGCCTGGGTGCGTTCTTCGAAAGGCCATTGAAAACGCGCAGAAAATCGCGAAGCGCGAATCAGGCGGGACGGATCTTCCACAAAAGCGTAGTTGTGGAGAATCCTAACCAGCTTGGCTTCGATATCGGCCGCGCCATTGAAAGGGTCCATCAGCAGGCCGCGCGAACCCGGGTTCAATGAAAGCGCCATCGCGTTTACGGTAAAGTCGCGACGCCGCAAATCTTCGATTATCGTAGCTGGAGTGATTACGGGAGGCTTGCCGGTTTTCTCGTAACGCTCGAGGCGAGCGCTACTGATTTCGGCGCGCACGCCGCCCGGCAAAGTGACGTAAACGACCTCAAAGTCGTCGTCAGCTCCGCCGAGGACCGAACCTGCCCGCTCCAGTTCCTTTTGCAGTTTGAGGGGATTACCTTGGACGGTGAAATCCAGGTCGCGGATGGGGAAGCCGCTGATGATGTCGCGAACCGCCCCGCCGGTCAGATAGATATTCATGCCGGCGGCACGGGCCACGTCCTGGACAAGCATGACGCCCTTCTGCTGGTTCGGCGTCAGCCGCAATTCCATTGTGTATATGTAGTCAGCCATTCTTGGTCTTGAAATGCTGCACTACAACCGACCTGCCCCTCCGGCGAGCGCACAAAATGATGCACCGCGCATTGAGAAGGATTTCAACAGCCTGTGGAAATCATGGTGCTCTACTCTGTAAGTGCTTTTATATGAGCAGGTTGGTTTCATTCCGCGAGATCTGCGAAGTACAAAAAATATCACAACGTTATTGTTTTGGCTACTGTGAAGGCAGATACCTCAATGTTCTGCGCGAGGAAATGCGAGAATCAGAAGTCGAACTAGCCTCATGCCCTCTACTCATAAGAAGGTGATCGTCCGGAAAATCGACCGCGACACGGTGAACGGATACGTGTCGCCGGCGCATTTTGTCCACGATGGCAAGCTGGAACTTCTCAATACCAGCGGCAACGTCGTAGTCATTGAGCTTTCGGACATCAAGTGTGCGTTCTTTGTGCGGGAGTTTGGGGAAACGGAATCGCTGTCGCGGAAGACCTTCACCACACGTCCTCGTGCTGAAGGTTTGTGGGTACGAATCAAGTTCAAAGATGGCGAGATTCTCGAAGGGCTGATGCCAAATGACCTCAGCCTCACAACCGCGGAAGGATTTCTTATCAATCCACCTGATCTCCGGTCGAATGTGCAGCGCCTGTTCGTGCCGCGTGGCGCGCTGGAATCTCTGACGGTGCTCGCGGTGATCGGAGCGAGCCGTCGCCAGCGCCGGGGACCGGAGGACGTACGACAGGTGCCGATGTTCGGCGAATAGCATCGAGTTCCAAAGCCTGCTTCGACGCCCGGACGCTGACTCCTGGGGGCGTATAATCCCGTAGTTGTTGGTTTTGTGGAGTCCGATTCGATGAGTTTCCCTCGAACGCTCGGCGAACTGCGCCGAAGCCCCTTTTCTGAAGATGTCCTTCGCACCCGCAGAGTCAAAGATGAGCTGCGCGACAACTTGATTGCGCGTCTGCGCAAGCACAGCGATGATTCGATTTTTCCTGGCATCGTCGGTTACGACGACAGCGTGGTGCCGCAGATCATTAATGCGATTCTGTCGCGTCACAATTTTATTCTTCTGGGATTAAGGGGCCAGGCCAAGAGCCGTATTCTGCGCGCGCTCACTTCCCTGCTCGATCCGCACATGCCGTATCTCTCGGGATGCGAGATTCACGACAATCCATACGATCCAATTTGCCGGCGTTGCCAGGAATTAATCGCCGAGTGCGGCGAAAGCAGCGCGATCGCATTTCTAACACCTGAAGAGCGATACGTGGAGAAGCTTGCAACGCCGGACGTTACCATCGCTGATTTGATTGGCGATATTGATCCAATCAAGGCCGCGCGAGGCGGCCACGAGCTTGCCAGCGAACTGACCGTGCACTACGGACTGCTTCCGCGCGCCAATCGTGGCATCTTTGCTGTCAACGAATTGCCTGATCTGGCCGGCAAAATTCAGGTTGGCCTCTTCAACATCATGCAGGAAGGCGATGTACAGATAAAAGGCTACCCGGTACGGCTCCCGCTTGATTTGGCGCTGGTGTTCAGCGCCAATCCCGAGGACTACACGGCACGCGGCAAGATCATCACGCCGCTGAAAGACCGCATCGGATCAGAGATCCGTACGCATTATCCGGCGACAGTCGAAGAAGGCATCACGATTACGGCTCAGGAAGCATGGGCCGCCCGCGACGGCAACAAGGCAGTGGTTCCAAAATATGTGCGCGAGGTGGTGGAGCGGGTCGCGTTCGCCGCACGAGAGGACAAACGAATTGACAAGCGTTCAGGAGTGAGCCAGCGATTGCCGATTTCGTGCATGGAAAATGTGATCTCGAACGCCGAGCGCAGGGCGATTTCTCATGATGAAAAGGTCGTTGTGCCGCGTATCAGCGATATTTACGCTGCACTTCCGGCCATTACGGGCAAGCTAGAGCTTGAATACGAAGGTGAGATGAAAGGCGCGGACTTCGTTGCACGGGAGCTGATTCGAAGTGCGATTGCTAAAGCCTACGATCAGTATTTCAGCGGGGCCAACATGCAACAGGTAGTGCAGTGGTTTGATCTGGGTGGCGAGATGCAAGTCGCCGAAGGTGCCGCTGCCGCCGACGTGCTTCAATCATTGCGCGGCATTCAGGGGTTAATGGACAAGCTCACACGTGTGAATGTCGGCCCAAAGGACAGCGTAGAAGCCCAGGTCTCAGCCGCGGAATTCGTTCTTGAAGGTCTCCACGCGCACAAGCGCATCGGGCGCAACGAAGAGCGCGTGTTCATCGCAGGAGAAAAGCAACCTCGAATCGCGGAGAAGCCATTCGAGCGCGAGGACATTCCCTATAGGCCGAGAAGGCCGTTGAACTAGGCATCAGGCTGCGGGAGTCAGGCTTTGGGACTAATGCTGACCCTAATGACTGACGCCTGACGCCCGGTTTTATGAAGCGCATCCGCTACACCAAATACGTTCCCGATCCTGCCGGTGAGATGAGCATGGAAGATCTGCTCAGCGCGCTTTCCGATTATCTATTGCAAAGCGGGTTCCAGGAATATTTCTCCTACTACGATCAGCCTGAAGGGGAGCAGACACTCGACGAGCTGCGCCGCGCCATCGAGCAGGCACTCATGGGGGGCGACTTGCTGAGCGACGAAATGCGCGAGCAGTTGCAGCAGATGCAAGCCCAAGGGTCGCTTGAGGAACTCATAGAGCAACTGATCGAGCGCATGCAGCAAGAGGACTACATCAGCATTGACCAGCCTCACGATCCGGCCAAGCGCTCCAGCGTTGGTGGACAAGTCGGGGACGCGCAGCAGCAGGCGCGTTTTGAAATCACCGACAAGAGCCTGGATTTTCTCGGCTTCAAGACTCTGCGTGATCTGCTCGGTTCGCTGGGTAAATCGAGCTTCGGGCGCCATGACACGCGTGATCTCGCGACAGGGATCGAAGCCAGCGGATCATCGAGGCAATACGAGTTCGGCGACACGCTGAACCTTGACATCACTGCGACGCTTTCAAGCGCCATTCAGCGAGAGGGATTGGCGCTGCCGCTGAATATCGAGTATCGCGATTTGCAAGTGCATCGGTGCGAATACCAATCTTCTTGCGCGACTGTGCTCATGCTGGACTGCTCGCATTCGATGATCCTGTACGGCGAGGACCGCTTCACGCCTGCCAAAAAAGTCGCAATGGCACTTTCTCATCTGCTGCGCACGCAATATCCGGGCGATTCGCTATCGTTAATCCTGTTTCACGATTCAGCGGAGGAAATCCCGCTGTCGCAACTGGCACGTGTGAAAGTCGGCCCCTATTACACCAACACACGCGAAGGGCTTCGTTTGGCGCAGCGCATCCTGCAGAGGCAGCGCAAGGACATGAAGCAGATTGTCATGATCACTGATGGCAAGCCATCGGCCCTGACGCTAGAAGACGGGCGTATTTATAAGAATGCCTTCGGACTCGATCCGCTCGTTGTCAGCCAGACGCTCGAAGAAGTTTCGAAGTGCAAACGCGCGGGAGTGATGATTAATACCTTCATGCTGGCGTCGGACTACGGCTTAGTGCAGTTCGTGCAGAAGGTCACTGAAATGTGCCGTGGCAAGGCCTACTTCACTACTCCTTACACACTCGGGCAATATTTGCTGATGGACTACATGTCCAGAAAGACCAAGACGATTCACTGATTGCTCGCAGCAATTGCTACGCCGGCGATTCGAACTAAATTTGCTTACCCCAAAGCTTCACACCTGTGGCAAACTGCTGACTACTCCCCCTGATCATAGATGCCAAAGTGTGCACATTGCGGGCGTCGACTCCCGCTACTTTCATTCCGAAAGCAGACCTGCCAGTGGTGCGTCCAACACGCGGCGGCGCAGCGCGGAGAAGTAGGCGAAGACGCCATTCAGCAAATCATGCCTGCGCCGTGGGCCCGCGGCGGCATCACTCGGCCGGTGACGCAGGCGATTTTTGGAATGAATGTTGCCGTATTCCTCGGCATGGTGCTGGCAGGTTCGTCGATTTTGGATCCAACCACCCAGCAACTCATTCACTGGGGAGCCAACGCGGGACGCTTAACACTAGCAGGAGAGTGGTGGCGACTAGTCACCAGCATGTTTCTGCACGTCGGCATTGTTCATATCGCGCTGAACATGTGGTGCCTGTGGAGTCTGGGCGCGCTTGCGGAATCGCTGTATGGCCCGTGGATGTTTGGGGCGGTTTACCTGATATCGGGAGTAGGAGGCAGCCTTGCAAGCGATGCGTGGCGGCCTTATGGCGTAAGCGCCGGCGCTTCGGGCGCGATCTTTGGATTGGCGGGTGCGCTGATTGCATCCTATCGCCTGGGCGAGTTCTCGGCCCCAAGCACGGTCGTTTCCGGAACATTTCGTTCAATTCTCGCCTTCGCCGGGTACAGCCTGGTTTTGGGCGGGTTCTCGAGCAGAACCGATAACGCTGCTCACATCGGCGGTCTGGTTACGGGAGCATTTCTTGGAGCACTGATCGCTCTGGCTACGCCGCATCGGGGCGCGATCGGCGTGCGGATCGGCATTGTCGCCGTAGGTATCGCCGTTGTTGCAGGCGCAGGTTTCTGGGTGGAACAGGCGCACGGCCTTGAAATGCGCGTTGACAAGGCGAATGACCTGCTTAGACGAAACCAACCCGATCAGGCAATCATGGAGTTGCAGAAGATAGTTCAACGCAATCCACGGCTGGTGAGCGCTCATTTTGGGCTAGCGCACGCTTACTTCATTATGAGGAGATACCCGGAGGCAGAAGCCGAGTTGAAACGGGTCGTGAATATTGCTCATGACAATGGAGAAGCAATTTACGAACTTGGAATGACTTACCTCAATGAGAACCGGCTGGCAGACGCGAAGACGCTCTTTGAAGGCTGGATTGCACGCGCTCCGAAAGTTGTGGACGCGCATTATGGCCTAGGCGTGACGCTCCGCAATGCGGGCGACTGTGAGGCTGCGATTCACGAGTACAACACTGCCCTGCAGTTAGCTCCGCAGGCTGAGGGTGTCTATTACGAGATTGGCAAATGTTACAACCGGCTAAAACAGTGGGACGCCGCAATCGAGTCGTTCACAAACGAGCAGAAGTTAAACGGCGATGATGAGGATATCGAGACAGGCCTCGCTGAGGCGTACACGGCAAAGGGTCTCGCGATCAAAGCAAACGATGCCAAGCACAAGGCGGAACAGCTGGCAAAGAATGCCGGACAGGAGTCCGACGACTGAAGCCGAAGCCGCGATAAACCGCAAACTACTCTACGATTTTGTGAGCTCCTGCACGGCCCTCCAGGCCTGGTCCATCGCACCATCCGTATAGGCGTAAGCGCCGGCATCAGCATTGGCGATTGCGATTTTTCCAAAGGGCTTGCGTGCTACTTCGCATGGAGTCTCGCCGCCTTCAAGCCAGAACTTGTCCCAGAGCGAGTTGTATTCGTACGCGTAACCATGAGGCCAGCGGTTCACAGTGATCTCAGCGATGTCGCGAGCCGGGTCAAAGCCCCCAGCGCTGAGTGTGCGCGCCAGTTGGTCGCGAATCTTGCGCTCGATGGTTTCGAAATCGGTGGTGAACAGCTCAATTCGTCCGATGCGATGCTGGTCGCGGGCCGAAAGCCCAGGCTTACATGGCGTTTTCATCATGTGAATCACGATGGGTTCATCGGGAGATTTGGCGCATTGATAATCGCCGATGCTCACGGGCAGATCGAGCGTAAACGCCGAGTGGTAGCAGCCGGGCGCGTACACCGAACTCACACCCAGCTTTTTGAATGACGTCCAATTACGAAGCACCACGTTGGTATAGAGGAGCGGAACTTTGGCAGCCGAACTCAGCGCCTGTTTTTGGGTATCGGGCAGTTCGGCACAGATGTAGGGAATGACCATGTTCCAGCAAGCAAGCACAGCGTGCGGAGCGCGCACGGTGTAGAGCCTTCCGAACCGCGAATAGGTGAGTTCAACTTGCTTCGAATTGCTACTCTCGCCAACGTGGCGAACGCGTACCGCAGTGCTGTTCAGCCGGATGCGCACCGGCGAGGACTCGTCGTCGAGTTTCGCGTAGTTTGCGCGCGCTGTTATAACGTCAGTGGCGGAAGATCCTGGAATCGCATCTGGAATGAGCCGGCGCACCAGTAGCCGCGCGATGGATGCATTGCCGTCGGGAAAATGAAAGAAGTATTTCTCCGCCTCTTCGTTGGCAATGCAATCGCGGTTCATTCCCTTCCCTGGACCGGCGGCCAAGTTCAAACCGGCGAAGCCGAGAAAGCCAAGACCCCATGCGTCCTGGGCGGCGATGGCGTCTGTACCGACACCGAACAATCCATGTGGAGCGGCCTGATACAGCTTCACGATCTCAGGACTGACTCCCACAGTTTGGGTCAGGTAATCCGCATAGCTGATTCTTGCGAGCTTTGCTTTCTTCTCGTCCGACGTTAGTCCAGGAAAATAATCCTTGCGGTCATGCCGAAGCACTTCCAAATCCTGCTTGGCGGCGGCTGAAAGCGGAGCAGCGTCCAGAAAACGCTTCCAAGCATCGGTGGAGTTCGTGAAGCTCGACTCACCTGTTTCGCCCGATTCGAACGGAGTTGCTCCGGGTACCAGGACATCGCTGCCAAAGGTTTGCTTGTCGAAAAACACGCTAGGCAGAAGCCCCTCGGAGCGATAAAAGCCTTTGGAAAAATATTTTGGGAAAGCGCTTACATCAATCCCCAATTCTTCGACCAGCGCTTTGGCCACAGGACTATAGGGCGCAGGGCTCTCAATGGAAAATGTGCCACCGAAGGCCAGGCGTTTGTATCCGCCAACCTCAAATTCGTTTCGCTTGGCGTGGCCGCCGAAGTCGTCGTGGTTCTCGATAATCAGAATGCGCGCATTAGAATTTTGCTTACGATAGAAATGCGCGGCAGAGAGACCGCTGATCCCGCCGCCGACGATGATGAGATCAAATTTCTCTCCAGTCTCAATCGGCGTCGGGGCTGCCTTCCAAAAATCTCCGTCGCGCAGGGTGTGAGCAGCTTCAAAGGAACCGATATGGCTGCCACGAAGCCCGGTAAGTATCGGCGGATAATAGTCAGCTGCTTTCTCGGGATCTTTTTCGTTTGCGAGAGCCGCGATTACGTGAGGAGGAACAAGAGATGCGCCGGTGGTGATCGCGACGCCATTTAGAAAATCGCGGCGAGTCATGCCACGATCCATTCCCAGTTCTTTATCGTTTGAGTCTGCCATGAGAACTTCCCGGTCTCGTTCCTAATTCGCCTTCCAGCACGACGAAGGAACTGGACTGCGCCTCAGAGCTTGGGCGTTTGCGACTCGTCAGCTTTGCGGACCGCAATTTCCGCACCTTGAAAGCCAATCTTGCTATGAGTTCCATCGCAAAAGGGCTTGTTGACCGAACCACCACAACGGCAAAGCGAGAAGGCCGGCTTGCCTGTCAAATCGTATTTATTGCCGTCGGCATCAACCAGTTCGATCGTTCCTTCAGGGGCTTCGACGCGATAAGGGCCATTTTTACGGACAGTGATTTTGACTGAAGCCATGATTCCTCCACAGTTATAAGGCAAGTTAGAAAGATATCAGTTTCAGAGGAGCACGTGTTACCGATGGTGATGCTAAGCAGCAAACGCTTTGCGGGAGAGAACAGCGTGGTAAAGCTGAATATAGTTGTCCGTCATGCGGTGAGCATTGAAGCACTCGCGTGCGCGCTGAAACGCCCGATTAGCGAAGTTGCGCCGGAGTTGCGGATCGCTGCTCACCATACGAACAGCGTCAGCCAGGCTTGCCGGATCATTGGTCTCGAGAACCGACATCCCAAAAGGCTCATATCGCGATGTGCCGGCGTATATCGCGGCTTTGCTGTAAAGCATTCGCAACTGTGACTCCGATTGCGGCCCACGCAGCGCGACGCCTGTGACTCCATCGCTGAAGCGTACGTCGGCGCGGACTGGCACCTTTGAACTCTGTTCGCTGGTGGGGTCCTCACCCACAATGCAAATGGGCACCGGGTGCAGTTCCTGCGTCAGCAAGTTGACCTGCTTCGCGGGGTCGAGCAGCCGACCGATTGCAAGCACACCGTCTTCTTTGGTGACGTAAGGATTGAAGAAAATCGGATTGCGTCCGTTATGGATTACGAGTTCGCGCGTGCCGCCGGAGTAAGCGGAGCGAATTGAGTTCAACATCCACTCGCTGGGTGCTACGACCGCAGAGGCGCCAGCGAGACCGTGCGCAAGTGTCCGCTTGTACCAGCGCAGCCATGCAGTGTCCTTCGGTTCACGTCCATGGACCGACTTCCACCACGTGATCAAGTCTCCTTGCGCAACCACTACGCGTGGAATGTTCATAGGCAGCGCGCCGTAGCCGATATGGTTCGAATGGAAAACGTCCGCCTTGATTTCTTTGGCGAGGGAACAAAGATAGGCCGACGCATCCTCAAAATCGTGCTGGCCTTCCTCCATCCAGTCCAAACGAAAAGCGGTTGGATGGTAGGCAAGTCCATGCAACCGATCCATCCACGCAGTCTGTTCTGGAAGGGGTATCTCGCCGAAGCTGACCAGCGTGACGCGCAGACCACGTGTGATCAGTCCCGACACCAATTCCCGTGTGTAGGTCCAGTTCCCGTTCAGCGTGTCGGATGTAATGAGAACATGCATAAAACCCGGTACCGGCCTTCAGCTCTTACCAGAGACTCGAATGCATCATCATTCTAGTTTGGATGCCGATTTTCACGAATCTTTTTCTAAGACAAGTGTGGCAGCGCAGCAAACAGGCCGTCAATTCAGGGAGATACGCGCAACCAGTTGCACCATTTCTGCGAAGCTCTGCACATCCGATACAATTTCGCCATGTTTCGGCTCATGTGCATCACTGCCCATCCCGACGACGAAGCAGGCAGTTTCGGCGGATCGTTGCGCACCTACGCGGATCGTGGAGTGGAGACCAGCGTCGTCTGCCTCACTCCGGGACAGGCGGGATCTCATCGCGCCGGCGCAGCAAATGATCAGGAGCTAGCGGAATTGCGCAAGAAGGAGTTCGCGGCATCATGCGCGATTTTGCGAGTGGCGAAGCCTGTGGTTCTGGACTATGCCGACGGACAGCTCTATCGCCAGGAACTGAATCGTGTTGTGTACGAACTTGTATCGCAAATCCGCAAATTTCGGCCTCAGGTCATACTCACGTACGGCTCGGATGGGGGCGTCACCGGACATCCCGATCACTCGATGGCAGGAATTTTTGCGACGCTGGCATTTCAGTGGGCAGGAAGATCGAATCGCTACACGGATCAATTCGAGTCTGGCCTGCAACCCAACCGTGGGCAGAAGCTCTACTACAGCACTGCTGATTTCGTTTTACCCGGACGTCAGCCCGTCACCTTCGCTCCCGCGACTGCCGCGATTGAGATTGGTGCTGTCCTTGAAGCCAAGGTAGCAGCGTTCAAGGCGCACATCACCCAACAACCGCTGTGGTCGGTGTTCGAAGGAAATGTCCGCAAGCGTGGGCCGCAAGAAACATTTCACCTGGCGGCAGCAGTCAAGCAGCCGCCGCTGGAAATGGAAACTGATCTCTTCGCCGGGATCGCGGAAGACTGACGCCTCAGCGCGGCCGAACGATGTCAGTCAGCATGTCGGGCTTCGATTCATCTCGAACCAGGTGCGGGTACTTCTCGCCTCCGTGGTAATCAAGGTTGAAGGTTCGGACATAGTCTGTGTTTTCGACGATTAGCTGCAAGGGCTCTTTCGAATTCTTACCTGCGGTGAGCGCATCGCGAAAAACCTGAATGGTGAAGCGGCGTCCATTCACGGCGATGATTTTCATGCCCGCCCCGATTCCAGCGCGGGCTGCGGGCAGGCCTTCAATCGTGTCTTCGATGACACCGTCTTCTGCCGCAAGCAAGCCAACAGAATAAGAGGCATTCACGCCTCGGCGCTCGTCCTCCCAGGCACGCAACATGTCTGAGCGGCTTTCGTCGTAGACAAGTTTCCATCCGGCATTTTCTATTCCTCCAAGCGGCGCGCCGGGACCGTGATTGGCTAGGCGCTCGGCCCAGAAGCCGCGCCAATCATAGGCGACAACCTGATTGAGGGTGCTCACCACATCGTCAAAGTTGTACGTTTTTACCGTTGGAGCAGTATGCGGACCGCCATGGAAGATTTTGCAGAAATCGTCAATCGACTTCTTGCCATTCGATTGGCGCCGGATGATGCTGTCAGCCCAGAGCCAATCAAGCTCGCCCTCATCGTAGTAATCGGTGTCGCGACGCCAGGAATCCCACTGGTGGGGCGCGTAATAGAGTTGCGCGGCGGAGTCGGCGGTGTCTTGCAGGTTGCGCCAGGTTCTTCCTGAACGATGGTCCATGTAAGCGGCAACCGCAGAGAGATTTTGCCGGTACTGATCCGCATCCCACAATCCGCTGCGCGCCGCAAGCACGTCCCCAAGGTATTCCGTCAATCCTTCATATACCCAGAGGAGATCGTCCTGCATGATTTGCTGATAGTCCGACGTAGTCAGGTCTGCCGGTCGCCGATATTTGCCGTTCCACGAATGCACATATTCGTGAGTCAGCAGTGAGGCGTGCAGCATTCTCAGCTGAGGATCGACCATGGTGCGCTCATAGGTACGACTGTCGTTGGATTCATGATGTTCTAATCCAAAATGTGCAACGTAGTCGCTCAGCGTAAACAAAAAGTGGTAGTCACGATAGTGAGTTGTGCCGAACAAAGCGAGCGCCTGCTTAGGCACATTCTGATAATGCTCCCAAAGCTCGGGCGGAGCCTGAAGCGCGGCAGGACTATCGGCCGCAATGTCCATTTCCGCAGGAAATTCCTGTCCTGGATTCATCGGAAAAAGTTTGAAGTACTGGCCAGTGATGATCGGCGAATCCACCAAAGTGTAGAGCGAAACTGGCTCGAATTGGACTTCATCTCCTGTGTGCGAGGCCACCTGCAAAGCGGTCCCAAACTTCCAACCTGAGGGGAAGCGCACGGAAGGAGAATAAGTGATCTGGTCGGAAGTCCAGCCCTTCGGGTAAAGTACTACCTGATTCCAACTGATGATTGCGAGCTTGTCCGTAGCTGATGCGCCAGATGAGAACAAAGTGTTGTCTTCAGGCGTGGCACACACGAAATCAAGACTGGCGTGAACCTCGTTGACACCGCCTGGAACTTCGACGTTTACGGTCCAGTTGTCGTCGAGGGCGCGCCGCCAATTCAGCAAGTGACCGTTGCCGGTGAATTTCAGCCCCGTAACGTCGATGACCGGCCCACTCGGCGCGTGCTCGCCAGGAATCCACTTCGGATAATAAAGAGTAAGAGTTCCTGAACTCGCCGGGATGGTCAATTGAGCATGAAATATTTTTCTCGGAGCGTCGGTTGCATCCACAGCAATGGTCAGGTGCGGCGCGACGGCTGCCATTGAAATTACGCAGATCGTCAGCATCGAAGACACCACACCGAAAACATACCGTGCAAAGGTCACGAGGTGCTCCTTGAGTTCAGAGGCAAAAGTTGGTGAGGCAAACGTTTGAATATAGCAGTGAGAAGGCGATTCGTCACCCCGTCGCGCGTTGCGCCGGAGCGAGCGGCGCCTGAATCGAGAAGGTCTCGGCTGCTATCATCGTCACCGTGGCATCGCGGCGCGGCAGTTTCATTACATTTGAAGGACTCGACGGATGTGGCAAGAGCACGCAACTGGAGCGGCTTGCGGGAAAGCTTCGCGAAACGGGCGTCTCGGTGACCTCCACGCGCGAACCCGGAGGGACTGCGACCGGAAACAAGATTCGTGAACTCCTGCTTGATACGCGAACTGGAAATCTTGATCCCAGGGCCGAACTTGCGTTGATGTTCGCATCCAGGGCGCAACATCTGTCTGAAATTATTCTGCCGGCGTTAGCAGCAGGTGAGACAGTGCTCTGTGATCGCTTCACCGATTCCAGTGAAGCGTACCAGGGCGGGGGCCGCAAACTCGGGAGCCTGCCAGTGCTCGAACTGCATCGCGTGCTCTGCGGAGGCATAAAACCCGATCTGACAATTCTGATGGATTCGGATGTAGCCGCCAGCGTGCAGCGGGCTCGCAGGCGCAATAAAGCTCAGATCTCTTCCGATAGTGCCGACGAAAACCGATTTGAAAGTGAGAACCGCACGTTCTTCACCCGTGTGCACACTGCATATCTGGAGATCGCAAAACGCGAGCCGGAGCGGGTATTCGTCTTGGATGCGCGTGGAACGCCCGACCAAACGCACGCAAATATTATTGACATCGTTTTCAAGAAGCTGAGGCTCGCACCGAGCAAGGCGCAGAATGTCTCTTAACCGGCGCAAGTTCCTTGAAAATGCAGCCTTGAGTGCAGTTGCCCTCAAGACCTTGCCACGTCTGCCTGCGTTCGCAGAGCAGAATTCTGTTGCATCAGCGACTAAAGCCTACGGCTCGGGTTACTTCGGCAATTGGATTGAAGACGAATTTGGACTACCGGCGTTTGCTTACAGCTGCAATCAGACCAAGGATCCCAAGGCTGTAACTCAGGTCAATCCCGGCATGCTTTCCTCGACAGAGCACATTCATCAAGTTGGCAACAATCGGATCGTGGCGATCGCATCGAACTATGGCCATGTTCGCGTGCGGCAGGACGAAGGCGCGCCGAAATTCCTGAACAACCACGCACCGGAACGCGGGATCTATGCGGGCGGATTCGGATATCTGACCGATGGTAAAGAAGTTACGAGCACCTCGTATTCCGGAGACTCGAATTTTGAGCGCGTATTCGGAGTGGGATATTTCCGCAAGAGAATTTCGAGTACGCGGTACAAGCTTGATCAAGTCATTTTCGCGCCGTTCGGCGACGATCCAGTGCTGGTTTCGCAAGTAAAAGTTTCGAACATGACTTCCAGCGTCGCCGACCTGCGCTGGATTGAATATTGGGGCTGTCACCTGTATCAGTTTTCTTTTCGCTCGTTCATGGAAAGCTTTGGCGGTAAGAGCATGCACGAATTGCGCCGCGACTTTGGGGCACGGTTTTCGCATCGGTTCCAGCAGGTGGCAGGCAACTCAGGCTTAATGGAGGCCAAGGATTTTGCAGGTCGCGACCCCAATGAAGAACGACAGTTTCAGGCCGTGCTCGCGAACCTGGAACAGCATCCCAATCCCTTCTTGGCGCCTCCGTCGAAAGGTGTCCCGAAGAATGCCGCGTTTGATGACCTGCAGCCTCCGCCGACGTTCCTGATTTCCCTCGATGCTCCCGCCGACGCGATGAGCAGCGATGCGAAAACTTTCTTCGGCAGCGGGGGAATGGATCACCCCAGCGGACTCAATCAGCCACTGGATGGGAATCTCGAAAAATCGGGTACTGACAGCGGACTCTTGCTGGAACGCAAGTTATCTCTCAAGCCGGGCGAGAGTCGCACGCTGACTTTTTTATACGGTTATATCCCTTCCGGTTTCGACTTGGATGGGCTGATCACCAAGTATCGCCAAACCGCTGCCACAGCCCTGCGCGATTCCAGCGCCGAATGGAAGAAGCACGGCCTGCACTTCAGCACAGAAGCCGAACCGTGGGTTGAGCGCGAGGTCACGTGGAATCATTACTACCTTCGTAGCGGGCTAACCTACGACGACTTCTTCCACCAGCACATCATTTCGCAAGCCAGTATTTATCAATATGTGATGGGATTTCAAGGAGCAGCGCGCGATCCCTTGCAGCACGTGCTTCCGTTCCTGTTCAGCGATCCCGATCTGGTCAAGGAAGTTCTGCGCTACACGTTGAAGGAAGTACGAGGCGACGGTTCAATTCCATACGGCATTGTTGGTCACGGCATGATCATGCCGACTGTTTCTGACAATTCCAGCGACATGCCGCTGTGGCTGATTTGGGTAGTGTGCGAATACATCCTAGCAACCCGTGATGTGCGCTTCCTCGACTCAGAAGTGGTGACTGTTTACGGCTCTGACCCTAACGCGATCCGTGGCTTGGGTTCAGGTCGAGACACAGTACGCAACTTGCTTGCGCGTTCTTACAAGCACCTGACGCAGGACGTCAAAACCGGCGAACACGGATTGATGCGCATGCTGCAGGAAGACTGGAACGACGCGCTCGTAACGGCATGGGTCCCGCAATCTGATGTGAAGGAGTGCATCGATAAAGGCGAGAGCGTGGTCAACTCGGCCATGGCTGCCTATGTTTTCGATTACTACGCTCGCATGCTTGCGTACAATGGGCCGGGACATGGTTCCGGCGAGCGTGGCTCGGACCGGACATCGGATGGCTGGGCGAGAAGTGCATGTGGATAGAGCCGCAACCGTGGGCGCTGATCAGCCGAATCACCAACGAGCAGCAGACGAAGACGCTAGTGCAGAGTATGGATCAGGAACTGCGTCGGCCTTCTCCGATTGGCGCCATCCAGCTTACGCCGGGGCCGGACCAGGAAACGCACGGAGAATGGAAGACCGAACCGGGGACATCAGTGAACGGCGGGGTGTGGCTGTCCTTAAATCAAACGTTGATCTGGGCGCTCGCCGGAGTGAATGGCGAGATGGCATGGGATGAATGGAAAAAGAATTCGTTCGCAAGACACGCAGAAACTTATCCTGACGTGTGGTATGGAACATGGAGCGGTCCGGACGTACTGAATTCGGTGAACAGTAAGCGTCCTGGCGAAACCACAGGGGGGGTGCCATTCGGCTGGACAGATTTTCCGGTATTGAATATGCATGCCCATGCATGCTCGTTGTATTCCCTTGCCAAACTGTTGGGACTGGAGTTCTTTGAAGCCGGTGTCATATGGACGCCCAAGATTCCGCTGGCGACATTTCGATTTGAATCGCCGCTGCTGGGCTTGATTAAGTCCGCTAACGGTTATGAAGGCTGGTACAACCCAAGTGCGCAGAATACGTGGAGTGTTCGCCTCAGGCTCACAACCGGCGAAGCGAAACGGTTTGCGCGAGTCGAAGCGAATGGCGAAAGAGTGCATCATCCGCGGACGATAGACGATGCAGTTGAAATGCGCGGCACCGGCGGGAATGGGAAGGCGTTCAAGTGGGCGGTTTCGAGAGGCTAAGGTGTTTGGAGACGCAATTTGGGATTTTCTGACTTTCACGGCAACTCTGAAGTAGTACATCGTATGCGCGAGATGTTGGCGCGCGACCGTTTTCCGCATGGTGTGATCCTTGCGGGACGCTCCGGTTCCGGCAAATACACTCTAGCTACCATGATCGCTCGCGCGATGAACTGCCTGGAGCGTCCGACGAGCGACACCTTGCCGGATTTCTGTGGCCGTTGTTCGAATTGCGTGCGCATCGGGTTATCAGAGGATCTAGACGCTCGCTGCGCTGAGGCTACCGAAATGCGGGAAGGACTCAAGGAAACTGAGAAGAAAGAAACGCGACTGTTTGTCCAGACGCATCCTGACGTCCTGATCATTCCTCCCGATCCGCCGCAGATGATGATCAAAGTGGACCAGGTGCGGCGCGTGATTAACACGATCTACTACCGACCGGCAGAAGCACGTGAACGCATCTTCATCTTTACCGACGCGGCGTTTATGAAGGAAGCGGCCAATTCCCTGCTCAAGGTCCTTGAGGAACCGCCGGAATTTGCGACGATATTTTTGCTGGCTGAAACTGCCGGAGAGTTGCTGCCAACCATCCGCTCGCGTTGCATGGTTCTGCCGCTTCAGAATCTCACGACAGCGGACTTGGAGAGCTATCTCGCCACGCATCGCCCGGAATGGAAACCGCCTCAGCGGGCGCTGGTAGCGCGGCTTTCGGAAGGCGCGGTCGGGCGCGCGAGAAGCTTCGACTTGCCGGCGTATTCCGCAGCGCGCGAGCATGCACTAACTATTTTGCGAACGGCTTTGCGCTCGGGCGAGCACAGTGAACTATTCAAGATGACGGAAACGTATCGAGCAGGAGCGGAGGGCCGCGCAAAGTTGGATCTCCTGCTGCGCTGCACATACTCGTTGTTGCAGGATTTACTCTTTCTGAATTCGGGATCACCAGAATTGGTGCGCAATACCGACATTCTTGCCGAACTTCAAAAGCTGGGACAGAATGCCAGTTTCGAGTGGCTGGCGTCCGCTTCAGATCGCCTGGCAGAAGTCGAGCGTGGCATGCGAAGAAACCTGCTCCGATCTCTTTCTCTCGATGCGATGGAAGCGGCGCTGGAAAGCAATGCAGAAGTAAGAAGGTAGAAGGCAGAAGTACAAACAACTTCTAACGTCTTCGTTCTTCCCTGGCCTGCCTATTTTTTCTTCCGACTTCTCCACAGCCTCGCTGGAGTATACTGCGCTCAACACTTCAATTTTTCTTTCCAGGGTGCAGCAATCATGAGCTTAAGGACAGTCGAAGAGGTATCCACGCAGGTTCCCGCAGACGATTTTCAGGCGCTGGAAGACAAGGTTTATCGCACTATTGAGCTATACAAGTCATCCCGTGAGGCGCGTGCGATTGCCGAACGCGATGCACAACGCCTCCGCGAGCAACTTGAGGAACGTGAAGAAGAAGTTGAGAGCATGCGGGGAGCACCTATGGCAACGGCGACAAAACCTCCGCACATGCAAGATGCCACGAACAGCAGTGTCCGCGTGGAGATCTTCGATCAGGGTTACAACTTGCGCGGAACCGATCCTGATTACATTCTCCGTCTCGCTGAATACGTAGATACGAAAATGCGCGCCGTCTCGGAACAGACGCATACGGTGGATACCGCTCGCCTGGCTGTTCTCGCCGCCATTAACATCGCCGATGAGTACCACCTGCTCAAGCGAAGGATGGACGGCGGGAGTTCAGACTCTTCGAAACGCACAAGCCAGCTACTTAGTGCACTAGATGAAGTCTTAGTTGATAAACGACTGAAAAGCTGATAATTGGCTTCTACGAAGCCCGCCGAAGGAACGTGGCTTCTCCGCCGCGTTTAGCGATTGAAGTAAGCACCAATTCCGCTCTTAAGCCGCGATCCTTCAATCTTGCTGCGACTTTGGCTTGCGCCTTCTCCGCGGGAATTTCCGGGTCAAGAAACAGTAATACTGAAGGGCCTGCACCGCTCAACGCGACCCCGAGCACTCCGTCTCCCGAGCGAAAATTCTGCAGCGCCGGGAGAAGCGGGCATAGATCAGCCCGATACGGCTGATGAATACGGTCGTCGAGAGAGGTGGCCAACAGCTTCCGGTCGCCTTGAAACAGCGCGGCCAGCAGCAACATGGAATTCTGAATATTGGCTACGGCATCCGCGCGGGAATATTCCTTCGGCAAAACCGATCTGGCTTTTTCCGTGGCGAGGGCCTCGTCGGGTATCGCAAGCATGAGCGGCCACTTCCCTTTTGGCACGAATCGCGCCACTTGGGCTTCTGCTTCTCCCATCATGCGAGCGACAGTGACTCCGCCCATCCAACAGGCGGCGGCATTGTCGGGATGATGCTCGCGCTGTGAGGCCTCGCCAATTATGCGCGCACTGGTCCAGCGCAGACGTCCAAAATGGACTGCTAACGCGATGCCGGCCAGACGCGCAGCGGCCGAAGAACCAAAACCTTTGCCAATCGGAAAGGCGTTGTGGATGGTTAACGCTAAAGCGGACGCTGGCCTATGTTCGGCTTTGAGTACCTCGTTGTAAGTAGTAAGAATCAGATGGCCTTCGGCACGGCCGCAGATATCAAGGTCGCGGCCGCTGGCTGTAATGGAAAGCTTCTTTGCCTTAGTCGCGCGCACCCGAAGTGCGAGATCAAGTGCCAAGGCGGCCGCGTCGAATGCGGGGCCGAGGTTTGCCGAGGTGGCCGGAAGGCTGATGCTGAATTCAGTCATGGGTCTTTGAAAACCGCTAACCACAAAGGACACTAAGGTGCGCGAAGGAAAATCTACTTCTCTGATGTATGCAGTAATTCGACTACGGCCTCAACGCTCGGTTCCAGTATGAGGGGGGCACGCTGGTGAGACTTCAACGTTCTGCCTTCGGCCTCTTGCGGCATGCCTTCGAAGAGATCTCCCCTATGAAATTTCAAGGTGAAATCAGCGTCTTTCAGCACGTGTCCCGTAAGAATCAAAGCCACGCTTTCATTCGCCTTTACGAATCCCTGCTTCACAAGCTTCTTTAATCCTGCAAGCGTGACTGCTGACGCAGGCTCGCACCCAATTCCTTCTGACCCGATTTCGGCTTTGGCCAGAGCGATCTCGATTTCGCTCACCTGTTCCACAGTGCCTTCACTCTCGGTGATCACGCGCAGGGCTTTCTTCCATGAAGCTGGATTGCCGATGCGAATCGCTGTCGCCATAGTTTCCGCATGAACCGGGATAAGCTTTTCGCCTGCGTTCTCGCGAATTGTACGTACCAGTGGATTGGCGCCTTCCGCCTGAATGACCGAAATCTTCGGCATCCGCGAAATCAAGCCAATCTGTCTCATTTCGCGCAGGGCTTTTCCAATGGCTGACGAGTTCGCCAGATTTCCACCAGGAACGATGATGTGATCCGGAGGCTCCCAGTTCAATTGCTCCAGGAGTTCGAACGCTGCCGTCTTCTGGCCTTCAACCCGGTATGGATTCACCGAATTCAGCAGATAGACCGGCATGCGCTCGACAACCTCGTTGAGCACGCGCACGCATCCGTCAAAGTCCGTCTTGAGCTGACAAGTGATCGCTCCGTAGTCCAGCGATTGCGAAAGCTTGCCCCACGAGATCTTTCCATCAGGTATGAGCACAAGGCTGTGCAGACCGCCGCGGGCGGCATACGCCGCCATCGAAGCCGAAGTGTTGCCGGTGGAAGCGCATGCTACCCATTTGTATCCGGCTTGCCGCGCGAATGATGCGGCGACCGTCATTCCGGTATCTTTGAATGAGCCTGTCGGATTCATGCCCTGGTGCTTTGCGAAGAGATGATCAATTCCTGCCGATGTGGCGCAGCTTGGTAACTCGTAGAGCGGTGTGTTGCCTTCCCGAATGGTGATGATCTGCTGGCTGGCGATGTCAGGCAGGATTTCGCGGAAGCGCCAAACGCCGCTCTGGTCGGCAGGTTCAAGCGACGGTCGCCGATCGCTCCAAAGATTCTTCAGAGACTGTGCGGTCAGTCCTGCGGGGCCGCCCTGCTCCCAGCCAGGAAAAATTATTTCGAGAAGATCGCGGCAGTGCTCGCAACGGAAGCGGTCGGGCAGCGCAGTACTGCCGCAGCCAATGCAACGCAGTTGCGACACAGATGTCTCCCGCTTGATCGCCTGTTCCGCCATGAATTTCGAGAAGTTTTAGGATAACAGAGTAAAAAGAGCTTACTTGCTTCGAAGATAGCTATCGGTCTTGTTAATCCAGTCGGCGCGCGGCGGCGTAAAGATATCAATCGCCAAAACGTCTGACATGGCCTCAGCTTTGTGCGGCATGTTTGGCGGGATGGTGAGGATCTCGCCGGGGCCGACGAGGATCTCCTTCCCATCGATGAAGAACTTGAGTGTGCCTTCCAAGATTGTGCTCACCTGCTCGTTGATGTGGCTATGCATTGGCACAATGCAGCCCTTTCGAAGCAGGATTCGCGCAAGCATAACCTGCTGGCCCACGATCAACTGACGCTCGAAAAGCGGTGTGAGAATTTCGCGCTCGACCGTTTCCCAGGCCAGATGCTTTAATTCCGGAGTTTTCTTTCTCCGGCTCACCGTGCTGTTTAAAGCGACCCGAGCGGTCTTTCGTCGCACCATCTTCTTTTTCTTCCCAGCTTTGGATTTCATCATCACAGTCCTTTATACGCTCCACCGTCCACCAGGATTGTTTGCCCGGTTACGTACGAGGCGCGTTCCGACGCCAGCCAGACAATGACATCCGCCACTTCGCGCGGCTTGGCGACACGCTTCAGCGCGGAATCGGCGGCCCAGGTGGCAAAAATTTCATCTTGGCTCTTGCCCTGCGAAGTGGACTTCGCATCAGCAAGTTCCTTCAGCCGATCTGTCGCCGTGTATCCCGGCCCAACGTTATTGACGAGAATGCCGTCTTTCCCGAATTCGTTGGACAGGGTTTTGACGAGTCCCACAACCGCCGCGCGAACCGCATTCGAAAGCACCAGATCGGGCACCGGTTGTTTGGTGGAAATCGAAGTCAAGGTAATGAACCGTCCCCAGCACTTTCGCTGCATATGGGGAATGACTTCACGGGCAAAATGCACAGCGCTCAAGAAATTTGTATCGACCGCCTTCCGCCATTCTTCTATCGAGGCCGCGAGAAAACCTTTCGCCGGCGGCCCACCGGCGTTCGCTACACAAATATCTACTTGCCCGAACCGCTTGGCGACGGATTCTACAAAGCCGTGGACTGCGACTCCATCAGTCACATCAACGGCTTGCGTTAAGACCTCAACTCTCGATTGCGCGCGAATCTTCTTCGCGGCGGCCTCCAGCTTCGCTCCATTTCGGGCGCAGATGGCAACATTGCATCCCTCGGCAGCGAAGGCCTCTGCCGTGGCTAGCCCGATACCCTGGCTTGAGCCGGCAACGACGGCAACCCTTCCTTTTAAGCCGGTTTCCATAAGCAGTGAATTATAAGACGCAGGGTACTTATGCGCAGAGACAGCGCGCCTGCTCGTGCTTTATTTATTTGCTAGACTGGTCGAGTTCTCAGGCCACTTTGTAACGGCTACAGCCATCCGACCGCACGTCACTGGAGGTTTACCAGCCATGAAACGAGCCTTGAAGTGGGTTGGCATCATAGTCGTGATTCTCATCGTTGTGGTTCTCGTACTTCCCTTCCTGATCAACGTAAATGCCTTTCGTCCTCGCATAGAGTCTGAGCTGACCAATGCCCTGGGCCGCAAAGTTACAGTTGGAAACCTCAGCTTATCGCTTTGGTCAGGCAGTCTGGCTGCCGATAATATCGCGATTGCAGACGACCCGGCGTTCGGAAACGCGCCGTTCGTGAAGGCGGAAGCGCTGAACGTTGGCGTGAACATGATTCCACTCATATTGTCGAAGACCCTAGAGGTACGGGACATTACGCTGACGCGTCCGCAAGTTGCGCTCCTGCACACACCGGCCGGCAAATGGAACTTTTCAACAATCGGCAACTCCAGTTCGGGTAGCACGCAGCAGCAGCCTTCGAATTCTGCGCCACAGCAGTCGCAATCGGGTCAAGCTTCCAAGCCGTCACCTTCGAGTAACCAGAAGGCCCCCGCCCAATCAGCCCCGCCGTCGGGGGCAGCCCCATCTCCTGAAAACAAAAGCGCCTCAGAACAATCGCTGGAGCAGAATCTCTCGGTCGGCAAACTCAACATTCGCAACGGCCAAATTTCGATGGGCGACACCAATGCGCCCGGCAAAGTCCGGGTTTATAAAAACGTGGATGTTTCAGTCAAGAGCTTCTCGTTCACTTCGCAATTCCCGTTCACGCTGTCAGGCGAGCTACCAGGCGGAGGCAACGTGAAGCTCGACGGTACGGCGGGTCCCATCAACCGCTCGGATGCTTCGCTGACACCGTTGCAGGCGAAGATTTCTGTCAACCAGCTCGATCTGGCAAAATCCGGCTTCATCGATCCATCTTCTGGATTTTCCGGACTGCTGAATTTCGCAGGCACAGTCGAATCAGACGGCAATCAAGCGCGAAGCATGGGCAATGCCACCGCTGACAAGCTGAAACTCTCGCCCAAGGGGATGCCCGCACAGCGCTCCGTTGCCTTGAAATATGCAACGAACTACAGTCTGCAGAAAGAATCCGGCCAGCTTACGCAGGGTGATGTTTCGGTCGGCAAGGCCAGTGCTAAATTGAGCGGAACATACGACCTTCACGGCCCGACTGCTGTTTTGCACATGAAACTGAATGCGGACAACATGCCGGTTGACGACCTTCAAACCCTGCTGCCAGCGTTAGGGGTTACTTTGCCATCGGGCTCGTCGCTGCAGGGCGGCACATTATCATCCGACCTCACGGTAGATGGCCCGGTGGACAAAATGAATATTGTGGGCCCGGTCAAACTCGCGAACACAAAGCTCGTAGGTTTCGATATGGGGTCAAAGATGGCAGCGATCTCTGCGTTGAGCGGAGCCAAGACGGGTCCCGACACCAGCATCCAGAACTTCAGCTCCGACGTGCATTATTCTCCTGCGGGAATTCAGACCCAGAATGTCAACCTGGTGCTTCCCGCACTGGGCACGGTAACCGGAAGTGGGACAGTAAGCCCGCAGAATGCCCTTGATTACAAGATGAGCGCCAACCTCAGTGGAAGCGTGGTCAGTGGCGTCTCACAAATGGCCGGCTTGGGTGGCAAGGGCGCCACTATCCCGTTTTTTATCCAGGGCACAGCCTCTGACCCCAAGTTTGTTCCGGACGTAAAAGGAATGGTCGGCAGCCAACTCAGTAATCAATTGGGCCAGCGTCTGGGATCGCAAGTTCCCGGCGGCCAAAACACGCAGGGCGTAGTCAACTCCATTACCGGGTTGTTCGGAAAAAAGAAGAAGAAACCATAGTTATTGCAGCGTTACGAATGCGACGCTGTTAGCCATTCAGAGTTTTTAACGACTTTACGTCAAACGTAGCCGAGTCCGGCAAGACGGTCATGAACGGTTTTTTCCCCTTCAGTGTCGCTGGAATTGCCACTATGGGTCTTCTTCTCGAGACCTGCAACCAGGGAACGACCTTGCATCGAGTCGGGAATTTCGTATCCAGCGAGATCCAGAAGCGTGGGTGCGATATCGAGCAGCCGCGCGCCCTCATATTCGCCGCTCAATGGGCAGTTCGGTGCTGCAAGAATAAACGTACCGAACTGCGCATGATTGCAACCGTCGGGGCCGGTATCGTTCTCCTGCACGTGGATGGCGGGATGCCCGATTGTTCCAATCGAGCGCCAATAAAGCCCGCCGAAGTGCACGATGAGATCGGGCGCAACGTTGCGAACATTCTGGTAAAGCTCTTTCGGCTTAAAGACCAGAGAATTGAGCGCTTGGCCCTTGTCATCAGTTAATGCTTCAAATTTTGCTTTGATTTCATTCTGGAAGGCTTCATATTCCGCCGCTGAAATCACACCATTCGGCTCCCGCCCTTGCATGTTGAAGAAAACGCGCGCATAGTAGCCGCCTTCACTCCAGACTCGCGTTTTTGACCAGTCAACGTTCAGCTTGTCGAAAGGCGTGAGTGTCTTTGGGTAATCGTTAAGCACCAGCAGCCCTTCGCGAATCAGCCACTCGTTGACGGCAATGCCGCCATCGAGCCGCTGAGCGCCGTGATCGGAGACGACGAGAACAATCGTTTCCTCATCGAGCAGTTCGAGCGCTTTGCCAATCTGCTCATCAAGCCACAGATAGTACTCCGGAATTGCGTTCTGATATGGATTGCCGGGCTCGAACTGTACGTGCTTCTCGTCAAAGTAATTCCAGAAGCCATGGTGCATGCGGTCGAGGCCGATATCCACGAAATGGAAGTAGTCCCATTCGTGCTCCTTCAGCAGCCAATGGACCACCCTCCACTGCTTTTCACTCATTTTGAAAATTTCGTCTTTGAGCCAGTCTTTGCGGTCGGTGCGGAAATTCTTTACGTCAACCGGATATTCCCCGACGAGATCGTTGATCTTTGCTTTGAAGGATGCCGGATGAGTGAAGTCGTTCTTCGTCGTGTCTGGAGTCAGAAAGCATCCCACGCTGATGCCATTGATTTTGCGCGGAGGATAGTTCGGCGGCACGCCGACAATGATGGACCGCTTCCCTTCGCGCGCGAGTTGGTCCCAGATGGCAAGCGCCTTGATGGAAGCCGAATTAGCGAAACCGAGCTTGTCGTAGGAATGATCCACGCGATTGCGAAACCCATAGACTCCGAGCGAACCCGGGTCCTGGCTGGTGCACATGCACATCCACGCAGGAACAGTAATTGGCGGATACACGCTTTCCAAGCGTCCGTAAACACCTGCTTCCATCAAACGACGAAGATTCACCAGGCGCTCGTCGCCGAAGACGATTTCGGGGGCGGCGCAGTCGAGTCCTAAAACACAGATTTTCATGAGAGCAAACTTTTGCCTTCTATCGATTGTGGGATTGGAACTCCTAAATACTTCA
>QHZW01000458.1 GCA_003224815.1 Acidobacteriota bacterium
TAGCGAGGATTGTCTATAGGACTGAGCACTTCCCTGAGTGCGCGGAGAAACACCGTTTGCTCTTGACCTGTCCCGCCTCCAATCCAGCAATAGACGGTTCCATCCTGGTTATGGTCTGCGTAGACCCGGAACTGTCCGGCATTGCGATCAATGGATCCCTCGTATTCCAGGGACTCCAGCACGGCACGGCCGATTTGCTTGATGCTCCGCTCCGGTGTGCCGTGGCGAACCAGGCGCCATACGGCGAGCAGAGCCCAAGGCAGGCTAACAAGTGCAGCTAGTCCGAAGACAAAGCCTGCCGCAGTCCAAAAATCCTGCGGATGGACGCGACCGAGCGCTCGACCGAACGAATATAGGAGCACGAGCGCAACGTACAAAGCTTGCATAAAGAGCGCTGCGATGGTGTTCGCAAGGACAAAACCACGCGGCAGCACCTCGTCCGGGGCTCTGAGCCCGTCCGCCATTTGTTTGATCATCCCCGCATTGAGCGCATCCTGCCAGCGTCGGCGCAGTTCGTCGCGGTCGAGTGCACGCTGGCATGTCTCCACGTTCTTCTGCGCCAATTGCTCGCGGGTGAACGGTGGATGGCCGAGTCCCAATCGCTCGGTTCCGTTTTCGATCACGTTTGCAGTCGCGCTCACGCCCACAAAAGCGGAGCAGCGTCGAACGAGAAGGTCGTAATCGTCGCCCGGTCCGAACACTCCCGGCTCGACACAGACGAGATGCCAGACGTTCGCCGTCTTCTGAGGCTTCGCGGAATCCACTCGAATTGCCCGGCCTCGCATCTGATTAGAGAGGACAAACGAGCCGACAAAACTGGCAAGTACGAGCGTGTTGATGCAGGGTGCGTCCCAGCCTTCGCCGAGGAGGGATTTTGTTCCAACGAGCACGTTTATCCCACCTTGCTCGAAAACTGATGTGATTAGGCAAACGGAGCCTCGGTGATATTCGCCATGAATCTGGACGGTCGAATAAGCCGGGTCGTGGATCATCGGAGAAATCGAGAGATCGTGTGGGTGGATTCCCAGCGTTGTCGCGGCCTTACGGACGATGGGTTCCGCCTTGCTAGGAGTGTTGTGACGTCGGCAGTTCTGTCTTCCGAATGAAATCCGTGAGGATCACACAACGCAACTGAGCGCCCAGAGCGCCCGCCTCGAGTTTCACAATCTCCTCAACCGACTTCAGTTTCGTGACTGATGTGGTTAGGAGCTTCAAGTGATCTGATGGATCGCGAAGCTTCACTCTGTGCCGTTCAACTGCACCTATCCCAAGCAACTCGCGACGAACCGACTTGAGGGCCGCCTCGATCTGCTGGAAATTTGCTGCATCGGAATACAGGCAATGGGAAAGCAGCACTTCCAGCCATTCAAGGTTCAATGCAGGAATGCGTTTGTCCGCCAGCCCAAGAACTTTGAGCACTGCTGGAGGAACCTCCTGTCCAGTTCCGCGCAGGAAGACGACCATACTTGAGAGGTATTCAGGGTCTTCAAGAATGTCTTCCGTATGTTGCTCCGGCGAAGTGAGCCACGGATGACGGGAAACTGCATTGCGGAAATCTGAATTTGCGCGAAGTTGTGCTGCAAAGCTATCAACCGCAGCCCGGAAATCTGCGATCACCTTCAGTTCTTGCTCGTTCGGCGTACTGAAGTAGACGTAATCTTGATGCGGACAAAGGTCTCCTTCCTGTACGAGTTCTGGAACGGAGACTTCCGCGTCAACCGGGCCGCAAAGCTCCTCGTACCTTTGCCACTCAAAGGGGGATACGTCGTATGGAGGCGTTGCGGTCAGTGCCACAATCGTTGGCTGTTGCAGATGATCAGAAAACGAGGTTAGGACGCGCCACCACTCCGATCGAAGGTGGTGCGCCTCGTCCAGCACGAGAGCCTTGAACCCAGCCTGTCTAAGGAATTCAGGTATCTCGACCTGCGCACGGGAGATGTGGTTCTCTTCATCGCCATTGGTTTGAATTTCGACGTGGCTTTTTGAAGCGCCGTTCTCCTGGGCTTCTAAAGGTGCATGTTCCTCTGGTTGCCCGGAACACACCGCATGCAACGCCTGATACGTGGCAACGGTTAGAAACGTCGGATTCCGCATGTCTGTCGAGACCCATTCCGGTCTGCCGCTGCCCGGAGCCAAGAAAAGCTCTACGAGGCGATCAACCCATTGGTCGCGGATCGTGATGGTCGGTGCCAGAACTAGCGTAGGCTGGCTTATCCGCCTGATGACCTCAAGGCCGAGCACGGTCTTTCCTGAACCGGGTGCGGCGACCAAATGCAGGCGCTTGTTGGCGAGAAAGCGGTCGAGGTGATCGAGTAAGCGCGATTGGTAAACCCGCCAACTCTTTCGAAAGTTCATCACCTCCGACAATGACTGCTGCTGCATGTTGGCGGGCGCGGAAGACATGGATTGCTGAATTATAGGTTTGGGGAGAAAACACGGCTATTGCTTTCTCGAGCGCATGGACTCGTTTTGCTCGGAATGAGGGCAGAGCCATGCTACGGTGGAGAGTTATGGCGTCTGCATTCTCGCACGCGGTCGCGGCTCTCAGCATCGGAACTTGCTTCTACCGACCTCAAATACCGAAGCGCGTCTGGATCGCAGGCGCTTTGTGCTCAGTTTTCCCCGACATCGACGTGATTGGGTTCCGCTTCGGTATCCATTACGGTGACTTCTGGGGACACCGCGGTTTCACGCATTCGTTGGTCTTTGCTGCTCTGCTGTCGAGTGCAGCGGCATTCATGCTATCCCGACGCGGCATGGTAGGCATCGGACGGTTTGCGCTATTCGCGTATTTGTTTCTCGCGACAGCGAGCCATGGGGTGCTCGACGCGATGACCAATGGCGGGCTCGGAGTCGCGTTTTTCTCTCCTTTCGAAAATA
>QHZW01000051.1 GCA_003224815.1 Acidobacteriota bacterium
GACAATTTCGACCACCAATTCGCTTGTCTTGGGCCTTCCCCGACACAGCCAACCTGTACCAGTCCATTTCCTGGCGGTCTGGCGCCGCCGCAGGCAACAAAATACGGCGAGCTCGCGCAATGGGGATTTGGCAACTCCAGCGACCTGGACATCGGGACGGCTCGGAATGCAGAGATCTATATGTGGAATCTCGGGATTCAGCACCTGTTCCCGGGGCAGATCGTAGTTGCTGTGGACTACTCCGCAAATCGCAGCACGCACTTGCCCTGGGCCGGTGCTGGGGGACCCGTAAATGGCGTTGATCCCCGCAACCGCAACTTCCTGCCGTCGTCGATCCGCAAACAGCTTGTGCAGGCCGCCAACGACCCTGCCATAAACACGACCAACAATCCCACCTTTGTGTCTGATTATCTCAATACCGAAGTGGCCAATCCTTTTCAGTGCTTCTTCACCACCGGTGCCGCAGTGACTGGGTCTTGGTGTCCAGCGAGCCCGATTTTCGACCCAGCCGACGTAACGGATTCTCGTTACGTGGATCCTACGATCCCGCAACAGTTGTTGCTCGAGCCTTTCCCACAATTTGATGGCGGCTTCACAGGGTTGCCACCGCTCATTGCGACCTCCTGGTACCATGCGCTACAGATCCGGTTCCAGAAGCGCGCCAGCCATTACATCAGTTTTGAAGGAAACTACACCCTCTCCAAGGCTACCGACGATTCCTCTGCAGGGCGCAATGCCTGGCTGGGCAACTTGGGACTGGACAATCCGCAGGTACTGGACAATCTGAAGGCGGAGCATGGAATCAGCTCTAATGACGCCACTCACCGCCTGACCACCGCAATCATTTTTGACCTTCCTGTCGGGAAGGACCGCCTCATTGGGGGTGCGATGAATCCAGTGCTGGATGCCATCGTAGGCGGCTGGGCCCTTAGCGGTTTTATTACCATCCAGACCGGGCAGCCACTGGCCATCTATAACGCCAACGGGTTGCTGGCAGACGGCAATCCCCGACCCAATGTAGTCTGCTCACAACTTACGACCGGCCTGAGCTATCGAGAGGCCGCCCGGACGGGAGGGACTGTCTTGAATGAAAATTGTTTTGCCGATCCCGGAGACAACATTCCCGGCAATGCGCCCCGGCACTTCTCCAACCTGCGAGGCGACGGCATTCGCAACCTGGACGCTTCGCTGTCCAAGGAATTTACGATTCGTGAAGGCAAGACCCTCCAGATTCGGGCCGAAATGTTCAACGCATTCAATCACCAACGCTTTGCCTTCCCGGATTTGGGATTTGGAGACGGAGCTTTGGGTACAGTCACACAAACGACCAACAACTTCCGCAGGATGCAGTTTGGAGCTCGCTTCCAATTCTGATCCGCGGGCGCCCACGTCGAATGAGATTAAGACTGAAGATCGTCTGCGTCGTCGCTCTGAGCGCATGCGTGGTTGCGCTCCGAGGTGACAATTTTCCCTCCGGACAGGATTGGACGAACTACGTTCGCATCGCCGCTTATTCGTTGAACAGAGCTGACGCCGCAAAGATCGTCAGCAACGCCGAAGCCGACCACGTCTCCGGGATCGAAGTCGATAACGACATTCCCGGTCGCTACGAAAGCTTCCTTGATCCAACAGAGAAACTGAAGGCTATTCAAGCCGTTGCCGAGAGAGCTCACAAAGCCGGCAATCACGCTTTTGTGTACATCGCCGGGACCGAATGCATAACCGCTGACGCGGACAAATCGGCGCACACGATGGCCAAAGACCATCCCGACTGGCTGCAACAAAAAATCACGGGAGAGAAAGCGCTCTTCGGCGGGGGCTCGGCATTCTGGATCAAAAAAGGCGACGAGGATGTCTGGATCAGCCCGTTTGCGACCGAGTGGCGGGTTATCTATATGCAGCAACTGCGCCAGATCGCCGCGACAGGAATCGACGACATCTACGTGCACATTCCCTACTGGATGACCCATTTCGACGGTTGGGAAGACACCTGGGCGAGCTTTGACGATTACACGATTGCTGCGTTCAAAAAGGAAACCGGCCTGGACGCGCGCCGCGACGTGAAGCTAAGCGATTTTAGCAATCGGAATTTTCGTAAGTGGGTTGATTTTCGCATTCATGCCCTGACCGATTTCGTTGCTGAAATTGATCGAACTGCGAAATCAGTTAACCCCAACATCAAGACTATTCCCGAGATTTATCCAGGAATAGAAGAAGAAGCGGTGCGCGTCGGCTCCGATGTGTACCAGATGTACGCCGTGGTGGATGCGATTGCACACGAATACGAATTTGGCAGCGGAGACCACATGGCCTCGGGCAGAATGCCGCTCGATTGGTTTAAGTATCAGGTTGGAATTCATTCGTTCCGTGCCTTTGCCCAAGAAAAAGCCACCTGGATTCTGAATTATTCGTGGGATGGCGACAAACACGTTGCTCCCCCTGAGCCTATGAAGAACTTGTATTCAGTTGGATCGAACAAAACGAAAAAACCTTTTACCGTCCTCGTGAGCCAGTCGATCCGATTGGTGTGTACTTCTCTCCCGCCACTCGGAACTATTTTGCTAAAGAATTTTTGCAGTCTTACCAAGGCGTACTGATTCTTCTGCTGCAAAAACATTTGGAGTTTCAAATCGTCACGCCTCGCACGCTCGCGGATTTTCATGGCCGGACTCTGATACTTCCCGACGTACAGGTTTTGAATGATGAAGAACGAAAAGAGATAAGCGGGTTTGCTGCGACTGGCAGATTGGTAGTTACCGGCCATGATGCTACGCAATTGCCAGATTCGCCGCATGTCGTTCGGTTTTCAGACTGTCCAGGCAGGGCATATTCTGCCGCATTGCAGCAAGACTTTGCTGCCGCATCTCCTGAGACGCAAAACAAATTCCTGCAATCTTTGAACTCCAGCGACGCAGTGCAAGTCACTGCCTCGTCCTGGCTCGCGACCGACATCGCGCGAGTGGACGGGAACCTGCATGTGTTCTTTGCAAATTTCAATGGTTTGCGCGGAGGCGTGAATCCCATCCAGACTCCGGAAACCGGCGCAACGATAACTGTGCACGGAAAGGGAGACGGTTATTTTCTGTCTTTCCTCGGACGTGCACAGAAATTGCGCGGCGAATCGGACGGAGCCCGAACAATTTTCAAACTGCCACCGATCCAAAAAGGCGGCGTGTTCTGGATCGCAAACTCTCAGCAGAATCGAGCCAATTAATCTTCGTCGCTGTCGTTCATATACAGATCGCCGAGAATTAGGAAGAATGTGACCCGGTTTCCGTTTGACCTGCCTACCTGCTGATCAGCGAATTCACAACTTTTTACTTCTTTTCACGCCTGTTTGACACCTACTCTGTTCCGTCGAACTATGTTTGTACCGGGCTGATCCAGGTAAGCGCCCGGATCAGGAGTGCCAGGATGAAAGCAAAACGCCCAAGAAACGCACGAACCCGCATGATGCTGATTTTGGAGCTGGCTGTAATCCTGCCCGCAGCCACCCTGGTCATCCTGAGCGCAAGGCATCTGCAGACTATCCAGCGTGACCGAGCAGTAGAGGCAGCGATTGAACGTGACTTCAGCCAAGTGCTGGCGATTTCGGAAAAACAGATCAACCATAAGGCGTACGCGCTTGCGGATGATGTCCGAACTGAGTTCCCCTCGCCTGGCGCAGCATGCACTGAGACCCTGGACAGGATTCTCGCCTCTCATCCCTACATCGCACATTTGATGATCTACAGCCCGGAAAGCGGGTTCATCATTCGCTCCCAGCCTTACCGGTTCAAAAACACTCCCGGCTTTCACGATGAAGCTGAATACATGTCCAAAATGATGGAGGGTTGGTGGAAGCTGGAACACGATGAACTCTCGAAGAAACTCTCGAAAATGGAACAGAAAGGCACGCCTTATTTGTTCGAAGGCCAATGGCTGCCGCGAGGCGACAAGCATGTCTATAGCTCCACCGCGATTTTCCTAAGAACTGACGACGAAACAGGCAGCCAGGCGATTGCCGGCGCTGCATTCGATGCCGACTACCTGCGCGATCAATTTTTCCCACAGACGCTTGACGAGGTTATGAGCCGAAACGTGGCTGAGGCCCAAACCGACAAAAATGCCGTGATCATGGTTCGCGGCAAGGGTGACTCCAGTCCGCTTGCGTCTGGCAAGGGGTGGGACGGCGGTGAGGCCGAAGTGGAACGTCCAATGGAAAGTGTGTTTTCTGGACTTGTTCTTGGCATGAAGTACCGTGGCACTACTCTCGCCGCCATGGCGCAGCACTTCATGCACACCAGCTTCTTAATCCTGGGTGGGTTGTCATTTCTGCTGGCTGGCGGAATTTTCCTCACCTATCGCAACGTCAACAAAGAAATGGCGCTGGCGCGGCTGAAATCCGATTTTGTCTCCAACGTTTCCCACGAATTGCGTACTCCCCTTGCCCTGATTCGCTTGTACGCCGAGACGCTGGAGTTGGGTCGGCTCACCGGCCCAAGCAAGCACCAGGAGTACTACTGCATTATCCGCAAGGAGAGTGAGCGTCTCACTGCCCTGATCAATAATATTCTTGACTTCTCTCGCATCGAGGCAGGTCGCAAAGAATACGACTTTCGCGAGACCGATCTACCCGAACTGGTGCGCAATACATTGGAGTCCTACCGTTATCAGATTGAGCAGCACGGCTTCATCCTTGAAGAGAAGATCGGCGATGTGCCATCGCTGCGGGTGGATCGAGAGGCTGTGGCACGCTCCCTCGTCAACCTCGTAAATAACGCCCTGAAGTATTCGCAAGACCGCAAGTACATCGGCGTCAACCTGTATCGCGAAAATGGATCCGTGAAACTTGAAGTGATCGACCACGGCATTGGCATACACCCCAACGAACAGCACAAGATTTTCGAGAAGTTTTATCGCGTAGGTGATCCGTTGGTTCACAACACGAAAGGCAGCGGGTTGGGCCTGTCCTTGGTGCAGCATATTGCCCGGGCACACGGTGGCGATGTCGCCGTGGACAGCACCCCCGGGGCAGGCAGCAAATTCACTATCACTTTGCCGTTGAATTCGGCAGAGAGCAGCGGCAAGGCAGCGTCCGCATAAGTCTGCCGGAGGAGTCGCAGTGGCACGTAGCAGCGCAGCAGTTCAGTTTCAGATTAGAAGAACTAGGTTGGGAGAACCGGACATGGCCAAAATCCTGATTGTCGAGGATGAACCTAACATGGTGGCGGGCTTGCGTGACAACTTCGAGTTTGAGGGCTATCAGGTCATCACCGCCCCGGACGGTGCCGCAGGTTTGGAACGCGCGCTCAGCGAGTCTCCAGACCTGGTCATTCTCGACGTAATGATGCCCCGCATGAGCGGCCTTGATGTTTGCAAACAGCTTAAGAGCAAGCGGCCTTCGATTCCGATCATTATGCTAACCGCGCGAGGACAGGAAATAGATAAGGTCGTGGGACTCGAACTGGGCGCCGACGATTACGTGACCAAGCCCTTTTCCATCCGGGAACTCCTTGCCCGGGTGAACGCCGTACTGCGCCGATCGCGCACAGTTCCTAAAGAACATGAGCGCGTTTCGTTTGGTGACATTGAGGTAAATCTGCGCAGTTGCCAGGTCTCGCGCGCCGGTAAAGCGCTTGATTTTTCCTCTAAGGAATTCGAGCTGCTTAAGTATTTTCTTTGCCATCAGGGCGAAACTCTTAGCCGCGATCGCCTGCTTGAGGAAGTGTGGGGATATGACCGCTTCCCCACTACCAGGACGGTTGATGCGCACATCGTCCACTTACGACAAAAGATCGAACCCAAGCCAGACGAACCTCGATTCATTCTCACCGTACACGGAACTGGATACAAGTTTGTAAGTTGATTAAGCATTTTTGCGGGAGATCACCTTGGCGAGCGTCGCACAAATTCGCAGCCGATACCGGAACAGGAAGAACAACGGTTCTCCCGAGCTTGTTCAAGCCGCCGTAGGACCGCGCCATCGCACGCTCGAAGAGCAACTCGCCAGCCTAAAGCGGCAGAACGATGATCTGAATCGTGCCATGTACGACGCTGCACAGGTGCAGCGAAGACACTGCGGCCCGCGTCACCTTCGCGCCGGTTCTTATGAGTTCGCCAGCGAGATCTTTCCTGTGCATTATCTCTCGGGCGATTTTGTAACTGTGATGGAGGTCGAGGGCGACCTCGTATTTGCAATAGGCGACATCGCTGGAAAAGGTCTTATGGCGGGCATGTGGTTTACGCACGTCGTGGGAATGATTCGCCGCCAGATCTCGCTCGTCGGGGACCCTGCAGTCGCCTTATCTGCTGTTGATCGCGATCTGCAGTTGGCTGGCCTCGAATTACCTCTTACTACGCTGTTCCTGGCTCGACTCAACCTGGAAAACGGCCAACTGACCTATTGCAATGCCGGACATCCTCCCGCTCTGCTGATCCGTGAAAACGAGGAAGTGCAGGAGCTTAGCGCAGGCGGACCAGTTCTCGGCGCGATTTCCACGATCTCGTTTGTGAATGGTACTGCGGTGTTATTACCCGGCGATACGCTGCTGGCTTACTCCGATGGAATTATTGAGTGTAGGAATGAGTCGGGCATTGAGTTCGGAACCAGCAGCCTAATCAAGGGAACCAGGGCATTGTCAGGTTTGAATCCTCGCGTCGTTCTGTTTTCTGTACTCGCTGCAGTCGAGAACTTTGCGGGAAAACAGCATCGTGAAGACGATATTGCGTTAGTCGCCTTGCACCGATTCAGTACTTGCAGGATCGATTGATTGGACACAACCGTGCCTGAAACAAATCAAGCTCGCGGCTTACGACACCACACGAATAGCTTTGGCGTGCTGTCCACTATGTCCACCGCTGGAGAAAATCGCGCCAGCCGCATGGACGATGCAGGGCTGATTCGAGCAGCGCAGCAGGGCAATGCCGCAGCTTTCGAGCAGCTAGTCCAGCAATATGACCGGGCGGTTCTCCGTCTCACAATTCATCTCACCGGGTCCCAGGAAGACGGTCAGGACATGTATCAGGAAGCGTTCCTGAGAGCCTACATAAATTTGACACGGTTTCGTTTCGAGTGCTCGTTTTATACATGGATCTATCGCATTGCCACCAATCTCTGCCTTGATCACCTTCGCAGGCAGCGCTCTCGAAGCCGCGAAGTAAGCACCGAGGTTTCACCCGAGGGTGATGAGCGGCAAGCGCTGGACGGCATACCCGATCAAAGCGCTGACGCTAATCCCGAGCGCAATCTGACCGGCCGCGTACTGCGGGAGGAGATCGTCCGTGCGTTGAGCAATCTCACGCCCCGCGAGCGCATGGTTTTCGAATTAAAGCATTATCACGGCCTGCAATTGCGAACGGTTGCCGGAATTCTACAGACGACGGAAGGCACAGTCAGGAATACACTGTTTCGCGCTACACATAAACTGCGCTTGGAACTCTCTGAGCTACGAAAGAGCTCTTAAAGCGTCCGACACACATAAGGGGCCGTCACATGGAAACCAGGCTCGGCTCGTAGCTGCGAAATGATGGGCTCTGGTGCAGCTTGCTGTAACCTTGCTTAAAGCATCAAGCTACACCCTATTTCCGTACCGTGCTCTGTATGCGTACACCACCGCGAGCAAAGGCGCAGCAACCAACACTCCCCAAAAGGGCCACAGAATTCCAAGCACGATAGGCGCGAGGATGGACGCCCAGATTGGAATCTTGGCGGTTCTTCTCATTATGAACGGCTGGAGCAGCAAGCCATCAATCACGACAATGATGGCATAAAGAATTAAGACCGCGAGAGGGTGCTCCCAATCCCTCCACCCGATCGTGGCAGCGAGAACCGGACCTAGCAATCCCAGAATGGGGCCAAGGTGCGGTACGATTTGAAGCACGGCCGCCACGAATGCCCACAGCGGAGCCCACGGGACATGCACGATGTAAAGTCCCGCCAGCCACAGCACTCCAACAGCTAACGAGTCCTGGATTTGCGCAACAGCCCAATTCCTAAGTGCACCGCCGGTTGTCCGTAAATGATCCCCGAAGTTCATACGACTCCCGCTGGCGACGTCACTTACCTTTTGCTGTCTGCTCTACTTGTCTCAGCATCGCATCCAGTGCGGCAGGATCGAAAAACCGTCCGTTGGCAATAACGGCGCTAATTTTTTGAGTATTGCGGATGTTTTCGAGCGGATTCACAGTCAGCAACACTAAGTCTGCGATCTTGCCCGGCGCGACTGAACCAAAGCTGGATTCCCTACCGAGGAATTTAGCCGGGTTACTGGTGGCGGTCTGAAGCGATTCCATCGTCGTGAAACCAGCTTCGACAAAATTGGCCAGTTCATCGTGCAAGCTGAAGCCCGGGATGATGTAAACACCTGGGGCGGTGTCGGTCCCCGCCATGAACGGCACTCCGGCACGGTGTAAGGCCCCGACCATTTGCAGGTTGCGAGAAAAGTACTCCTGGCGCAACGGGAGCGGGTCACGCACAAGATCGGGCATCATCTCGTCGGTAAAGCGGCGCCAGGTGACATCGCGCCAATACGCTGGAACATACTTATCCAGCGGTTGATGCTTCAGGTCGCGCTGATCGAGAAACGTTCCGCCGCGCTGCCAGGCCAGCGTGGGCACCTGCCATGTCTGGTTCTGCGCAAGCAGTCTGGTAAGCGCGTTGCATCTCTCCGAGTCTTGGGTCGTGAGCAGGAGCTTCAGATTGCCTTCGCCTTTGATGAATTTGTCCTCTTCCGTCGAACAGCCTTCGAATATACCCATCAGGTGCTCGATACTTTTCTGCCCAGCATCGACAACTTCCTTGATGCGAACCTTGTCCGGCACATGCCCGACGATGGGCAAGCCTTGTTTGTGAGCTTCCGCTGCAGCGGCAAGATAGGCGTCGTGCGAAATGACGGACTGAACTTTGATGAAGTCCACGCCCTGCTTCTTCAGTGAGTCAACGGCAGCGACCGCGCTGGCGGGAGTAGTGATAGCAACGGAACTCGGGAAACGAAGCTTGCCGTTGGGCAGGTATCCATCCAGCATGGGGCCGTGACGCCATTTGCAATAAAGAGCGGCAGGATGATGTCGCGTCCGCCGGGGAACCAGTCGCCGAAGGCGGAGTGCACGTGCATATCCCAGAGTCCAGGAATGAGATATTGACCAGTGGCATCAATTAACCGCGCGTTGCTTATCTTCACATTTGTCGAATCACTAACTGAGATGATGTAATCGCCCGCGATTACGACGGTCTGATTGGCCTGAACCGATGAGGTACCAGGATTGATCACGGTCACATGAGTGATCACAATCGAAACTGGTGCAGGACTGTTTTGTGCAACGCTGGTTCGCGCGGACAGAAGACACACTGTGACCATCGCTGAGAGCCATAATGCAGCGAGAAGGTGCATGCTCGGAGGGTACACTGATGCGCACAGATATTGCCAGATTCACTCACGCAGCGGTTAACGACGGTAAATGGTTCAGTAGAATTAATCTCTATACCGGTTGAGGCAGAATCGATGATGCAGAGAGCATACGGCCTGAGCATCCCACAAACGCTAGAAGACATTTGTGATCCGCAACGCATGGCGGTGATTGTTTATGACATGCAAGTGGGGATCGTGAAACAGATCAAGAACGGCCGCCAGATCACGGAGAAAGTGCTGCAGGTTCTGCAAGCGGCCCGCTCGGCTGGATTTCGCGTGTTTTTCACGCGGCACATGTCCCTACCAAAAGAACTGATGGGTGTATTTCAGCTACGCACCGCGATGGCCTGGCAACGGGTGAAGTCGGTTGAGGAGGTTAGGCCGTGGTTCCTGCGCGATTCGCCCGGCTTTCAACTCATTCCCGAGCTGAATCCACTGCCGAGCGAGGCGATCTTCGACAAAATCGCAATGTCCGCGTTTGAAGGAACGCCTCTCGATATGGCGCTGCGCGACTGCCGCATCGAAGCCTTCGCCATTGTCGGAATAGCCATGGAGATCGGAATTGAGCCCACGATTCGCCACGGAGCTGATCTGGGCTACATTCCCGTGGTTGTCACCGATGCCTGTGGCTGTGGGCACAACGATGCCGCAGCACGTTCAATCGCCAATCTCGAGTTTGCGGGTGATGCTTTCCTTACCACAGTTGACGGAATCTGCAATCAATTCCGCAATGCGTTGACCCGCAATCAGTCACCCCACCAAGGCTGAGGACTGTTATTTCAGGTGCTTGTTCACAGCCTTGGTCATCTGAAACATGTCGAGCTTTTTAGACCCGAAGACTGGCGCTAATTTGTCGTCGGCAATGATTTCCCGCTTGTTTTCCGGATTCTGGAGCTTGTTCTTTTTAATGTGCGCCCAAATCTTTTTGGTGACTTCGCTGCGTGGAAGCGGCTCCGAACCGACAACTTTGGCGAGCTGCTCTGAAGGCTGCATTGGCTTCATGAAGGCGCTGTTCGTCTTTGCTTTACCTGCTGCTTTTGCCATTGATCTCTCCCGCCTGCGAATTTGAGTTAACCCAGTGGGATTGTAACGGAATTACCGCTGAGATGTGGCTCAAAGGTTAGGCGCCACGGTTTCAGCAGCCGAATGCAGACCTGCCGATTGCGATGGGCGGAGTCGTGGGGTTGATTCTGGACAGCATGAAAAGACAAAAAGTCTGCTATCGGCCGTGTGCCATGCTAAGCGAGTTCGACTTCGATCTTCTTCGCTTCTCGATCAAGCTTGGTGATACGAAATCGGCGTACTTGCCCCGTCTGGATTTCCTGAGGCTTGGATGACTCCGCCACAGATCCGCTCTTCCAACGTGCCGCCAGCATTAAACTCAGAGATGCCAGATCGGTGCTGCCGCCGGTAGATGCATTTGCGCCTTGCTGTTTGGGCTGCGCCGAAATGCTGCAGGATGCTCGAATTCCGTCCCCCAGTTCCACCTGCACCAAGTCACCGGAAACTTCGACCACCCGTCCG
This sequence comes from Acidobacteriota bacterium, assembly GCA_003224815.1. Taxonomy (GTDB): domain Bacteria; phylum Acidobacteriota; class Terriglobia; order Terriglobales; family Acidobacteriaceae; genus Gp1-AA145. The sequence goes on from QHZW01000051.1 coordinate 10,914, forward strand.
CTAACCGCGTCGCCTTCTTTGCGCTCTGACAAATACTCATCAATGCTGGTCGGAACCAGTTGCTTCATCCCGAGTTTCAGTCTTCGTTTTTCAGCATCGACTTCAAGCACCTGGGCCTTCACCATTTGGCCCACTTTGAGCACGTCTTGCGGATGATTGATGCGCTTCTCCGCACTGATGTCACTGACGTGAATCATTCCTTCAATGCCTTCCGCGATCCGCACGAAAGCGCCGAATTTCATAATATTCATGATCGGCCCCTCGACCACGAACCCCGCCGGGAACTTCTGCGCAGCATCAGCCCAGGGATCCCCAAGCGCCTGTTTCAATCCCAACGACATCCGGCGCTCACCTGGGTTCACACTCAGGACCACCGCTTCCACTGTCTCGCCCGGTTTCACCAGGTCACTCGGCTTGCGGACTTTTTTTACCCACGACATTTCTGAAACGTGAATCAGGCCCTCGATTCCCGGCTCCAGCTCGACAAAAGCTCCAAAGTCGGTCACTCGACTTACAGTTCCTCGCACTCGCTCCCCAATTCGGTACTTGTCACCAACCGAATCCCAGGGCTGCGGCAGCAACTGCTTCATTCCGACGGAAACACGCCGCTTCTCGGGATCGATCTTCAGGACCTTGACCTCGACCTGCTGCTCCAACGCGAGCACATCCGCGGCCTTGTTGATGCGGCTCCAGGAGATGTCTCCTACATGGAGCAAGGCGTCCGCGCCACCAATATCGACGAACGCACCGTAGTCGGTCAGGCTGCGCACGGTAGCATTGACGATGTCGCCTTCCTTCAGCTCGGCATAGCGATGGTTCTTTGCCGACTGCTCCTCTTCTTCAGCGACGATTCGGCGATCGACCACCACGTCTTCTTCGGCGGCATCAAGTTTGGTGACACGACACCGGATTTCCTGCTCGACCAACTTGGCCATCTCCGCCGCATCACGAGCGCCGCTACGTGATGCCGGCATGAAAGCCCGCACTCCCACGTCAACGCTCAAACCACCCTTCACCACGCCGGTAACAATTCCAATGATCGTGGCCTTCTCGGCAAAAGCGCGTTCCAGCGCAGCCCAATTGGTTGGCCGCGCCACTTTACCGATCGTCAGTGCGTAGTAGCCTTCGGGATCGCGGCCCTTGATCGTGACGGCAAGCGTGTCTCCGAGCTGCACGGTTTTCCGGATCTTCTGCAACTCGATAATTGGCAATACACCCTCAGTTTTCAGGCCGACATCAAGGAAGACCGAGTCCGCCGAAACGGAAACCACCCTGCCCTCACGTGAGCCTTCCGCTCGCTTGACAGTGTGGTCCCGCTCGAAATTAGAAAGAATATTGCCGAAGGATTCGTTGGGCTCGTTGGCCGTCGGGGAATGAGGAACGTTTGGATCGGACATAGCGGATTACATCAAGCATAGCATCGCAATACTGGTAGGGGAGAACCCTTCAACATACCTGCAAGCTCTCGCACCTCTACATGTATTCCTCAGCCTTGCTCCGCAGCAGTCAGTATTGGCAGATGGCCATCGTCAAACCACAATGTATTTACTGCCAAGGAGGCCATTTGAGTCCTCGAGAATTGCAAGGAAGGTATCAGGCCGCTCTATTAACCCTCGCCGGAGATCCGAACTCACAAACCGCGATGAAGCACACGCCAATATTCAGACGCGAACCGGCCGCTACAGAAAAACAAGCTATCTCTGACGCCGCTACAGCATTAGCTGCATTATGGAAGATTGGGGAAAGAAGGAAGGGGTAACTCGCTACTGGACCACGCTACAAAAGCTAACCAAATCTCATCTTGAAGGTGCTGTACGAATTCGTCGGTTCTGGTGCCTCTTCGGCAATGTGGGTCTCGGTCATTCTGAACTCGAGCGGCGAGGACGTGTGTCACCAGGAACACATATCAAAACAAAGATGCCATGAGCAGCCGTTCGTCGAGCGTTTCAAGCAGTTGATCGAGGAGCTGCCTGACCCGCGTGGGCTCTTGTTCCTCGGCAACCGCCCTGCACAACTGACGCACCTCGCGATTCACAACCGGTTCCATGTTCGTCTCCTGCATGCCAACTGGCTTCACCCGTTCTATCGTTTGGAACACCAAAGACACAGAAACAGTTGCGCTCTTCAGAAAATTCAAATGTGCAGGAATTATTTGCCCGCAGCCATGTAATTTACGCATGTCTGCGGGAGCCCAAGGTACAGGGAATCCGAATAGAAGCTACTGTGCTCACCTGATGTCGCGAGCGGAATGGATGCTTTTACTCTGATTGGTCGCTATTTGAGCCGTCTGTATAACACTGGTCATTACAGTTGATAGCGCATCAACTGTCTTCCTGAAAGTGAATGAAATCCGATACTGAAGGCAGTTCATCGCAAAAACACGCAGACCTGACTGTCTGGCCGGGAAGGCCCTATCCTCTAGGCGCAACCTGGGACGGGGAGGGCGTCAATTTCGCGCTTTTTTCCGAGCATGCCGAGAAAGTTGACCTTTGCCTGTTCGACGAATCCGGACGTCGCGAACTTCATCGCGTTCCTGTTCGAGAGCAGACCGATCAGGTATGGCATTGCTACCTACCCGAGGCACGTCCGGGACTGCTTTATGGATATCGCGTTCGCGGGCCCTACGATCCTGCAATGGGGCTGCGCTTCAATCATCACAAACTGCTGCTCGACCCTTATGCGAAACAGATTCACAATGGAATGAAGTGGCACGATTCGCATTTCGGCTATAAAGTCGGCCATCGTAATGAAGACCTCTCATATGACCGCCGCGACAGCGCACCTGGAATGTTGAAGGGGGTTGTAGTAGATCAGGCGTTTACCTGGGGGGCAGACCGGGCGCCCCGGACCCCGTGGCATCGCACCATCATTTATGAACTTCATGTCAAAGGATTTACGAAACGGCACCCTGCTGTTCCACCCGCTTTCCGCGGCACCTATGCCGCCCTGGCGACAGCTCCCGTTATTGATCATTTCACGCGGCTAGGAATCACTGCGGTTGAACTCATGCCCGTACACGCATTCGTTGACGACCGTCATCTGATCGCCCGCGGCCTGCGGAATTACTGGGGCTACAACACCATAGGATTCTTCGCCCCGGAGACGCGCTATTCCGCGACCGGGAGCATCGCTGAGTTCAAAACTATGGTGAAAGCGCTGCACTCGGCAGGTATCGAAGTGATACTCGATGTGGTGTACAACCACACCGCTGAAGGAAATCAACTCGGCCCAACACTCTCCTTTCGCGGCATCGATAATCCTGTGTATTACCGGCTCCTTGCTGACAATCCCCGCTATTACATGGATTACACCGGCACCGGCAATACGCTTAACATGCGACATCCACGCGTGCTGCAGTTAATCATGGATAGCTTGCGTTACTGGGTTTTGGAAATGCATGTCGACGGATTCCGTTTCGACTTGGCCGCCACCCTCGCCCGGGAGTTGCACGAGGTCGATCGCCTGGGCGCATTTCTCGACATCATTCATCAGGACCCAATCCTTTCGCAGGTGAAACTGATCGCCGAGCCGTGGGACCTGGGTGAAGGTGGCTATCAAGTCGGAAAATTCCCGGTAGGATGGGCTGAGTGGAATGACAAATATCGCGATGCTCTTCGCTCGTATTGGAAAGGCGACGGCGGAATCATCGGCGAACTCGCATACCGGATCACGGGATCAAGTGATCTCTATGCTCGCAGCGGGCGTCGTCCGTACGCGAGCGTCAATTTCGTAACCGCGCATGACGGTTTTACTCTGCAGGATCTCGTCAGCTACAACTCCAAACACAACGAGGCAAACGGTGAAGAGAATCGCGACGGCACCGATAATAACCACAGCTGGAATTGCGGCGAAGAGGGTTCCACTGACAATCCGGAAGTAAATCGGCTTCGGGCTCGCCAGAAGCGCAACCTTATTGCGACTCTATTCCTGTCGCAAGGCGTTCCCATGCTGCTCGCGGGGGACGACATTGGTCAGTCACAGAACGGCAATAACAACGCCTATTGCCAGGACAACGGAATCAGCTGGCTGGATTGGGACCCAGCACACTTAGATACTGAGCTCTCGCAGTTCGTTCAACGAATGATCGCATTGCGAAAAGATCATCCAGTCTTTCGGCGAAGGAATTTCTTCCAGGGACGGCAGATTCGTGGCGCTGAGATTAAGGATATTGTCTGGCTCCATCCTGATGGTCAAGAGATGACCGACGAAGAATGGAACCAGGAGTTTGCCCGTTCCCTGGGCATCACCCTCTCCGGACAAGCGGTTGATGAGGTTGATGAACGCGGTCAACGCATCCACGACGACAATTTTCTTCTCCTTATTAATGCGCATCATGAGGAGATACCGTTTGTAACGCCTGCCCCTCCCTCGAACTTTGGTTGGGTCGCGATTGTTGACACATCTTGCCAGACAACCAACCGAGCCGACGTTTTCTACGCTGCGGGGGCAAGCTATCCGCTACAGGCACGGTCCCTGGCTCTGTTGGTTGAGCGCCCCCCGGAGCGCATGCGCAGGTTTGATCGGAGACGCTCGGCTGCCGAATGAGACGCAAACATACGATGCCCTTCGGAGCCGAATGCCTCGACGATGGCAACGTTCGATTTCATTTATGGGCGCCAGCGGCGAATTTCGTCCGACTGTGTTTAGGCACATCAGAGTACAAATTGGAAATGCCAGCAATTGCCGACGGCTGGTTCGAGCTTGTTACATCTGACGCTGGCCCGGGCACGCACTACAGCTTCGAAATAGATGGTAGAAATCAGGTGCCTGATCCAGCGTCTCGATACCAGCCGGTCGGTGTGCACGGGCCAAGCGAAGTCATCGATCCTACGGCATTTTTGTGGACCGATAAGCATTGGCGCGGCCGTAGTTGGAATGCGGCGGTTATTTACGAATTGCACGTGGGAATATTCACGCCCGAAGGCACCTTTGCCGGAGTCGAATCCAAGCTAAGTTACCTGTCTGATCTCGGAGTGACCGCAATCGAAATCATGCCCCTCTCAAGCTTCCCAGGCGAACGTAATTGGGGATATGACGGCGTGCTGCCGTATGCTCCTGCTGCCGCATACGGACGCCCGAACGACCTCAAGCATCTTGTAAATGCCGCACACAACGCAAATCTAATGGTGCTGCTGGACGTGGTTTACAACCACTTCGGCCCGGAAGCAAACTATCTGCCGCTTTACGCGCCGCAGTTTTTTACGGATCGTCACAGAACTCCATGGGGGGAGGCGATCAATTTCGACGGTCCCGGCAGCCGCACGGTTCGTGATTACTTTATTCACAATGCGCTCTACTGGCTTGAGGAATACCACTTCGACGGCTTGCGTCTGGATGCGGTTAACGCCATTGTTGATGATTCGCGGCCCGATATTCTCACCGAGCTGGCGAGCGCCGTTCGCAACGCTTTCGCACATGACCGACAAATTCACTTGGTGCTTGAAAACTTCGACAATGCCGCTCATTACCTCGGTGGCTCCGACAAGAAGCAACACAAATACGACGCGCAGTGGGATGACGACATCCATCACTCGCTTCATGTTCTGACGACCGGAGAAACCGACGGCTACTACGCCGATTATTCCAGCAATCCGGCGTGGCATCTCGGCAGATGCCTCGCCGAAGGATTCAGTTATCAGGGCGACTTCTCGCATTATCACAATGCACCACGTGGCGAACGCAGTTCCGACCTGCCGCCTTCTTGCTTCATTTCATTCATGCAAAACCATGATCAGATAGGAAACCGCGCTCTCGGTGAGCGGATCGGACAGATTGCAAGTCCCGAGGTGGTAAAGGTCGCGATGACTTGCCTTCTGCTCGCACCTTCCCCGCCTCTGCTCTTCATGGGGGAGGAATTCGGAGCGGACACGCCGTTCTTATTTTTCT
>QHZW01000052.1 GCA_003224815.1 Acidobacteriota bacterium
CTGGCGTGAGTTTGCCAGTTCGTCCAACCTGCACGTGGATGTTTTCAATCTGCGTAATGCCCGCGCGCGCGGCGTACTTGTATGCAATTGCCCAGCGCGGGGCTTTGCCAGTAAAACCGAGCTGCCGATGTATCGCTGTGCTGTTCACCTTGATTACGACGCCGTCAATTTCATACGGCAGCGACTCGCGCTTTTCTTCCCACCCACCAATAAAATTCCAAACCTCATCGAAGTTGTTTGCCAGCGCGCGTCGTGGATTCACCTTAAAACCCACGTTCTCTAGCGCATTCAGCGCTTGCCAATGCTGATCGAATAAATTACGCCCACCGGCGATGAGCATGTATGAGAAATAGTCCAGCCTGCGCTGCGCCGTAATGCTCGGCTCCAGTTGCCGCACCGTCCCAGCCGTGGCATTTCGCGGATTCGCAAACACCGATAACCCGTGTTTCTCGCGCTCTTCATTCATTCGCTTGAACGACGTGATCGGCATGAGCATCTCGCCCCGGACCTCAAAATCCGGAGGAATGCCGGCTTTCTTCAATTTGTCCGCAGCAATCGATAGCGGAACTGAGCGCACTGTGCGCACATTGGCGGTAACGTCTTCGCCGGTTGTGCCGTCGCCGCGCGTGATGCCACGCACCAGTTTCCCGCCTTCAAAGCGCAGCGCCAGCGACATGCCATCAAGCTTGAGCTCGCAAACGTATTCGATGCCCTTCCGCCCACTTAGCTCGTGTACGCGCTTTTCCCATCCGCGCAGCTCGTCCTTGCCGTATGCGTTATCGAGCGACAGCATGGGGATGGAATGCGGAACTTTGAGAAATCCCTCGCGCGGCTTGCCGCCTACGCGTTGGGTCGGCGAATCTGGCGTGATCAGATTGGGATGTTCGGCCTCGACCTTCTTCAGCTCATTCATCAGACGGTCGAATTCGGCGTCGCTGATCTCAGGATCATCGAGCACGTAGTAGCGGTATTCGTGATGCCGAATCTTCTCGCGCAGGGACTCGATCTCGCCCTGAACGTTCTGTTTGGTTGGACTCATCGTGGTTGGAAGTCAGAAGTAAGAAGTCAGAATGCAGAAGTATGTTCTCACTTCTTAATTCTCAATTCTGCCTTCTGCATTCTCCCCGCTGTGTCTCCGTGGTGTAACTGCGCTAGCTTCCCGGCTTCCCCTCGAACAGCGGCCATAATCTATCTCCTAGCACGCGGTACACCGCGAAGGCAGTCCCCGAGTCCCAAGTCTCACGGAAGAGCAATTCGCCGCGGCCGTCGCCGTCGGCGTCAACCGCGTCAATGAAGTCGTAGCGCGGCAGAATGTCGAGATGCCTGTTGTCGGTACTCTGGGTAAAGAGTTTGTGCAGGTCACCGTAAATATCTTCGCGCGCGACCACCGCGACCAGGTATTGCTTGTCATCGCCGGCGAGGTTGGCGCTGGCGGTAAGCACGAGCACCGCTTGATTCGTATTTGAAATATCGAATACGCGCATCTGGACATCGTGAAATTCAGGGGCACTTGTAGGCCGGACATTCTTGTCCGCTGCTTTTGCTCTTGCCCTCCCTTTCTCAGTAGTCTTCCTGCCCGCCTGCGTATTATCTTCGGGAGTGCTGGCCACTGAAATCTTTGCGCTGTGGCCCCGCACTTCATCGGCTGCCATCGCCAGCAGCTTCTGCCTGAACTTTTTCTCTTCATCCGGCTTGAGTTCGAACGTATAAGGACGCGGTTCCGGCCCGTCTGCATCCGACACCGCCGCGACGAACTGCAAAGGTCCTTTCAGTGGCTCGTCCTCGGGGCTGGCCTTAGTTTGCTGACGCGTCGTGCCAGTGGCGGGCTGCCGCCGCAGTACCGGCCGGTCGGGGGCTTCAATAGAGCTCGACGTTGTAGACGTACTCGATGCACCGCTCGAAGAAGGTTTCGATGGCTGCTCCGCGCCCGCAGCAGGCTTGGACTTCTCCGGTGGAGAGGGTGAAGCCGGTGGAGCACTATTCGGCGGCGCAGCCGTGCTCGGGCGCTTCAGCTTCGGTGGCCCACTGAGTTCTTCGTCCGGCGCCGCTACCTGATTCTTTTTCGCAGTTTGCTCCGACGCCTTCTCTTTGTCTGCCTGAATTTGCGCTTCAGTTTTCCATGAGCCGCCTGCAAACCAATTTCCATTTGTCTGCGCGGCGCCTCCTACCGTGAATAGCCCTTGCGGCACGCCCGCCTTCACGCCTTCGTAAACAATTCCTGGCTGCAGAGCCATCGGGACCGGAGCTGCCTTGTAAGCGCTGGCATCATAAAACTCTCCATTCACCATGATCGTGACTGGGATCAGGTGCGCCTGCCCATTCTCCGCAATCTGCAGCACCGCGACTGCTCGCGGGCCTTTGCTGTCCGTGCGCTTCTTGGCAACCTGAGCGTAGAAAAAGGAGGCGGAACAGCAAAGGAGCAGAATTACAGCAAACACACAGCGCGAGTTCTGGAGCATATAACCTGTGATGCCGTAGCGGCGCTTTGGTGTCCTCCTCGCTTGGCGCGACTGGGCGCCTTTGCTGTATAAACGAGAACGATCAGGAGATATAACCATGGAAATCAATGATAAAGCCCCAGAGTTTACTTCGCTCGATCAGGACGGCAACAAAATCGCACTGAAAGATTACAAGGGCAAATGGGTAGTCCTCTATTTTTATCCGCGCGCCGACACGCCCGGATGCACTATCGAAGCCTGCAGCTTCCGCGATTCCTTCAAGCGAGTGGAGAAGATCGGCGCCGTCGTGCTCGGTGTTTCTCCCGACACGCCGACGGCCCAAAAGAAATTTCTAGACAAGTTCGATCTGCCATTCACCCTCGTCGCTGATGCGGACAAGAAGATCTGCAATGCCTACGGCGTGATCCAGGAAAAGAACATGTACGGCAAGAAGGTGATGGGAGTGGCGCGAACAACGTTCATCATCGGGCCGGACGGCAAGATCAAGCAGATTTTTTACAAAGTGAAACCCGAAGGCCACGCCGAGCAAGTGCTGGATTGGTTGAAGGAAGCGCAGAAGGGCGCGGCGTAAGACAGTGATTTTGGAGCGGCGGGCGTCCTCGCCCGCTGACCACTGCCTTCACCACTGCTTCACCAAGTTTTCGCGGACAGGGGTGTCGCACCACACGTCCATGAACATCCTTCCCCGCTCCTTCTACGACCGCGACCCGCGCCTCGTCGGACCTGACTTGCTCGGCAAGGTTCTCGTCCGCCGCCAAGGTCGTAAGCTGCTCACTGGACGCATCGTTGAAGTTGAAGCCTACCTCGGAGCGGATGATCCCGCTGCACACGCCTCTATCGGCAAGACAGCACGCAACGCTGTGCTGTTCGGTCCTCCGGGACGCGCTTACATCTACTTCATCTACGGCAATCATTACTGTCTGAATGTTTCATGCCTGCCGGACGGCACTCCGGGCGGAATTCTCTTTCGTGCGCTCGAACCGCTGCACGGAATTGAAGAAATGTTCAGCCTGCGCGGGATCGAACAGGGCTCTGATATCCGGCGCCTCACCAGCGGCCCGGGGCGCCTGGCCGCAGCTTTCGGCATCACGCGCGAACGCGATAACGGCAAAGAGATGGCCAGCTCTCGATCGGATCTCTACATCGCCGACGACGGCTCGCAACCGCCAAAGCTTCTGATCACTAAACGAATCGGGATCACCAAAGCGGCAGACATGCCGCTGCGTTACATCGTGACTGGAAACAGGTTTATTTCCGGGCGAAAATTTCCCTTATAGATGCCGTTACATCGGTAACTTGATGGCCCAAACTCGCGTTACCTAACATGCGAGTATGAGCTATAAATCTCTGCTTTTCTGCCCCGATGAGAAGAGTGCGCGCCTGGTCACGCAGGTTTTGAGCGAACTGGAATTTACCGTGGAACTCGCTACCGAGACTTATGCGGCCGTGAAGAAGTTGACCGACGAGCATTTCGATGCACTGGTGGTCGATTGCCAGAACGAGCAGGATGCGGCGCTGCTTTTCAAGACAGCCAAGAATTCGAGTCAGAACCATACTTCCTTGTCGGTTGCGGTGGTTGAGGGTCAGGCTGGGGTGGCGAAGGCGTTTCGTATCGGCGCCAATCTGGTGCTGACGAAGCCTATTAATGTTGAGCAGTCGAAGGGGACTCTGCGGGTTGCGCGCGGATTACTGAAGAAGAACCAGCCTAGGCCGGCAAGTGAAACGGCGGGCAATTCATCGCTGCCGGCATTTGCAATTGGAAATCTGGCACCTGGCGGTCTTTCGAGCGCGAGCGCATTCAGCGCTACTGCATCTGCGGCTGGTTACAGCGCGGCCGCCGCTGCACCCGCGCAAGAGAAACCGGCTCACGCCGACGTCCCATATGCCGGGCTGGAATTGGAAAAGGAGTCGTTGCCCGCGGCTGAGGCATCGGACGCGGCCGTGCTCGATTCCTTGCCGCAGCTATCGAAGGTATCGCCCGTGCCTTCTGCTAGCAGTCACGCCGCTCCGAGTACGTCAGGGTTCGCCGGCCTTTCCATGGGAAGCGCTGCGGCTGCCGTCGCTCCAGCACTGGAGAAGAAAACGATTGAGTTGCACGCGGCCGCTTCGGCGCCGCAGTTCACCAATGAACCGATCGTAAAAGAGGCCGGCGCGCCTGAGGTGTTTGCAAGCCCGGCAGCCGCTCCAACATTTTCGTCTCTGGACTCGCATGGCGCGAGCGAAGGCGGCGGCAAAATTCTTAAGATCGCAGCTGTACTGCTGATAGTCGCTGCCGGCGGATTCTTCGGATGGCGGAAGTTGCAGAATATGCATCGCGATTCCGACGCAAGCTACGAGAGCACGACACAGGAGTCCGCTCCAATCCAGAGTCAAAGCTCTCAAGCTCCGGTGCAGGCTCAAGCCTCGTCTGCTACGGTGGCGATACCGGCTCCGAGTGTGAGTGATCAGACGGCCAAAAATTCCGAAGAAGAAATCTCCGCCAGCGCGCTGCCGCCAAGAACCCAACGCAGCGCCGACGCCGAAAATATTGAAATTCAGGAAATGCCGTTCTCTCGCGACTCAAAAGTGACGGTTACGCCCAGGCCCCAGCCGTTGGTTGTAAAGACTGGAGCAGCGAAGTCGGTGACCCAGGTCTCAACGCCGATAGCGCCGTCGCTGGATGTCGCGGCGAATAGCTCGACGGCCACGATCGCGAACTTAATGCCTGGAGACGCGCCGCTTCCGAAACCGGCTCCGGGAATGACCCGTATTTCACAGGGCGTCTCCCAAGGCTTGCTGTTCAAAAAAGTAGCGCCAGCTTATCCGCCAATGGCGCTGCAACTCCACCGAGAAGGAGTTGTGGAATTGCTGGCAACTGTCAGCAAGGAAGGCCGAATCGCCAACATCAAAGTGCTTAGCGGGGACTCGATGCTGGTGAGACCAGCTGTGGACGCAGTGCGTCAGTGGCAGTACCGGCCGTACCTGCTTAATGGCCAGCCGCTAGAAATTGAAACCCAGATCAGCGTGTCGTTCAAACTGCCAAAATAATTAAGATTTGTGGGGACAGCCGCCTCGGCTGTCCGGCGGAGCTTGGCTCCGCGAAGGCTCGCCTCCTTATCTCGATATAATTGAGAGATGCCCAGCCCCGCCGATTCCACTCTGTGCGACACACGGCCGTTACTCTCATGGATTTCCGTTTAGTTTCCGACTACAAGCCTAAAGGCGATCAGGGCAATGCGATTGACTCCCTGCTGCGTGGTATCCGCGACCGCGAGCAGCATCAAGTGCTGCTCGGCGTGACTGGATCCGGGAAGACCTACACGATGGCGAAGGTCATCGAGCAGGCGAACCGCCCCGCGCTGGTGATGGCGCACAACAAGACTCTTGCCGCGCAACTGTATCACGAGTTCAAGAGCTTCTTCCCGAATAATGCCATTGAATACTTCGTCTCCTACTACGATTATTACCAGCCCGAAGCGTATGTTCCCGCGGCCGATCTGTATATCGAAAAAGAGTCAACCATCAACGATGAGCTGGACAAGCTCCGGCTTTCAGCGACACGGTCTTTATTCGAGCGGCGCGATTGCCTGATTGTTGCATCTGTGAGCTGCATCTACGGCTTGGGATCTCCGGAAGCGTATTACGGCATGCTTCTGTTCCTCGAAAAAGGGCAGAAGATCAAGCGCGAGGACATCACCCGCAAGCTAGTTGAGATTTTGTACGAGCGCACGGAAGGTGATTTTCGTCGCGGAACGTTTCGCGTGCGCGGTGATGTGATTGAAATTTATCCCACGTACGACGATATGGCGTACCGGATCGAGCTGTGGGGAGACGAAGTTGAATCTCTCTCGCAGATCGATCCCCTGTTCGGCACGGTTAAACAGAAGTATGTCCGGCTGCCGATTTATCCGAAGACGCACTACGTGATGAAGCCGGAGACGCGTTCGAAGGCCGTCGATTCTATAAAAGAAGAATTGGCCTGGTGGGAGAAGGAACTGGAAAAGCAGGGTCGCGTGGTCGAGGCCCAACGCGTCCACCAGCGCACGATGTATGACCTGGAAATGATCAAGTCGGTCGGCTACTGCCATGGAATTGAGAATTATTCCCGGCACTTCACTGGCAGGATGCCAGGCGAGCCTCCGCCCACGCTGCTGGATTATTTTTCGCGCGACTATCTGATGTTTATTGACGAGTCGCACCAGACAGTGCCGCAGTTGCATGCCATGTATCACGGCGACCGCTCGCGGAAGACGATTCTGGTGGAGTACGGATTCCGTTTGCCATCAGCGCTGGACAATCGCCCGCTGACGTTCGAGGAATTCGAGCACCGCACCAATCAACTGGTTTACGTTTCCGCGACCCCCGGGCCATATGAGCTGACGAAATCTGCCGGAGTTGTGGTCGAGCAGGTTATTCGGCCAACCGGACTGGTTGATCCGCCAGTGGAAGTGCGGCCCGTGAAGGGGCAGATCGACGACCTGCTGCACGAGATTCGCGACCGCGTTTCGCGAGGCGAGCGGGTCCTGGTAACCACACTGACGAAGCGCATGTCTGAGGACCTGGCCGAGTACTACAGCGAAGTCGGGGTGAAGTGTCGTTACATGCATTCGGAGATCGAGGTTTTGGAGCGGGTTAAGATTCTTCGCGATCTGCGCAAGGGCGAGTTCGATGTGCTGATCGGCATCAATTTGTTGCGAGAAGGGCTTGACCTGCCCGAAGTTTCTCTTGTGGCCGTGCTGGACGCTGACAAAGAAGGATTTCTACGGTCAAGCGGTTCGCTGATTCAGACCATCGGACGGTGTGCACGCAATCTGAACGGCCGGGCCGTGCTCTATGCCGACCGCATGACCGACTCCATGAAAAAAGCGATGGACGAAACCAACCGCCGGCGCGCGATTCAGGAAGCGTACAACACCGCGAATGGAATCACCCCGCAATCAATTGTGCGGCCGTTGGAAATGTCGTTAGCGAGAATCATAGAAGCCGATTATTCGGATTTCACCAGCTCGGAGATGGACGGCATTCCAGAATTCAAGACGCAGGAAGAGCTGGACGCGTTTATTGCGAAAATGGAAACCGAAATGCGCGAGACAGCAAAGCGATTTGAATTCGAGAAGGCAGCGAAGCTGCGCGACAGAATCAAGGAGTTGAGGACGAAGGAGTTTTTGTTTGCGTGAGGGATGCCGATAGAGAATCATGAGTATTCAGCTATGACAACGGCAGACAAGAAGGCCGCGTTCTTTCATTTGATCGACAGTCATCGGTGGCTGGCCGCCAGCGGCTGTGCTTGGAATCAAATCAAACCGGGCGGGCTTCAAGAGGGAAAGTTCGATCAATACCTGCCAAACATCACAGTCATGGTGAGAGACTGCTTTTTGCTGCAT
>QHZW01000053.1 GCA_003224815.1 Acidobacteriota bacterium
GGAGCAGGGCACAAAGACAGCCGGCGCTGATCTGCTTGCAAATGGCGACTTCCTCAGCGGCGCGAAAACCTACGTTCGCATCATGACGCGCCTGCGCCAGCACGATAAGGCGTACGACCGGATGAGCACCGCGCTCTCAGACGCCGCATCAGAGGTCAACATCGTTGAACAACAACTTGCCCGGCAGGGGATTGGCGCGATCACTGACCAGCAGTGGAGAACACGAACCAGGTTGTCTCGCATTGAAACTGCCCGCAATGGCATGGCCGCGTTGTTGCAGGAGATGGGCAACTCCGTGAATGCGTACTTCACTCCTGAGGAGCGGGTCACGCTCGCCACCTTTGCAGAAACCAAACGTAAGGGTATGGACATCACTGATGTCGAGACGTTTGCGATTCCTTTGGCTGAAAGTGCGGCGTTGGCCGACCAAGAGGCGCACTGGCGGTTCGCAATCATGATGAGCCGCGCTAATCCCAATGGGCGCTACCACTCGCAGATGCAGGCCCTCATCGAACTGCAGCGTCGACGTGGCAAATTTGTGGAATTGGCTCAACAGATGGAACAGTTGGCTGCCGCGCTGCCTCGATATCCCAACGGCCTGTCACAAGCGCCCATGCTTGCCGCAGCCGACGGGTATTACTCGGCCGGAGACACCTCGAACGAGTTCCGTCTGTTGAAGTCCGCTTTTGCGGTCGGCTGGACCATGGACCAAATTCACGAGCAACGCTTGTTCCAGTTCTTGCTGGAGCGCGATCCTGACCAGTTGGTGACCATCGCAAGCGGGTGGAACTCGGTTGGCGAACAGGCCACCCAGTTCGCTCTCAACAATGGCAGCGCAGCACTCGCACACGCCGTCGTCCAGGCGCGAGCACGCGTCCGCCCGCCGGTGTGGAACAAGTCATACAACGCGCTCGTAGGCCTGTACTTCAATGAACGCTCCGCTGACGTGAATGGCGCCTTCGTCGGCGCGCTTGGTGACTCGACTATCGGTGAGCGCATCTCGTCACGAGTGGATCGCTCGCAACAACTCGCTGGCGGCATCTGGTTCTATTACGGATCGCGCTACGGCGAGTACCTCGGCAGCACCGAGCAGCGAAATTCCGAAGACTTCCTGCCCGCCGCAGTTGAAGAAAGCCCAGCGACCGCCGCCAACTATCTCACGCTCGCCGGCTACTACATGGGTGCGGGCGACACCAAACAGGCCACCGAGGAATATGAGCACACGCTCGACCTTGCTCCCGGCCGTGCCGACGTCTATGACGATCTCGCGCTTGCCTACTACAAGCAGGGGGACCGCGCAGCCGCACTGGCGCAGTGGAAACTGGCGTTCGCTGAACTCTTGAAGGAAATCAATCGCGCGCACGTCCCCGAGACCTTCTGGCAAGACTTCGGCCGTACATGCAATCAGCTGCGTACGCGTCATCTTTTCTCCGATCTCAGGCCCGACGCCGAGACCATCATTCGAACCTATCTTCGCCACAACGGAAGCTGGCGGTCGAACGCTATGCTGCAGCCCGCGTATCTGGCGGCCGGGGATCCCGCCTCCGCGATGCAGTGGCTGGTGAGTCTCTCCGTTTCTGCTACGCATCCGGCGCAGGTTCTCGCCGACGTTGCCGAAGCAAAGTGGATTCCGCTGGCCCAGCGTGCGCCCATCTACCAACGGGCTCTCGATCTGAAGACGGCTGCGCTGGCTGGACTCACAGGCACGGAACGCGATTCGGCGCAGCAGGAGCTTGCCGATTGGCAAGTTCGCTGGATCGGATACCTAGTGAAGACGAAGCGGTATGCGCAAGCTGCCGATGCAATTGCAGCGCTGCCAAGTGAGACCCGGACCGGACAATCGGCGGCCCTGGTCCCACTCGATCTTCGCATCGCGGCGCAGCAGGGAACGCTCGACGCCAAAATCGCGAATTATCGCGCGGTGCCAGGGGACGTGCCAACATCCGATCTGCTGCGCACTGCTGCAAAGCAACTCTTTGAAGCTGGAGACAAGCAGTCGGCGCGCAAGATTCTGGAATTCGTTTTTGCCCACGAGATTGACCAGCATCAGCTTGTCGCGTCGAATTTCCTGGGCCTCGCAGAAATACGAATCGCATCAGGCGACATGCCGGGAGCGCTCGACCTGCTGCGCCGCCTGGTCGCGGTTGTCGGCAATCCGTTCGAAAACCTCGATCCTGCAGCCGCTCTGCTGGAGAAGACCGGCCACAACGATGAGGCCATCGAGTTTCTCGATCAACTGGTGAAGTCGGCGCCATGGGATGCTTCCTATCAGCTTCGGCTTGCCAAGGCGAAACTGGCTGCCGGGCAAGATGCGGCGTCGACTGAGGGTGTGCTCAGTGCATTGGCTTCTGGTGCGAACAATACTTACGCTATTCGCGTTCAAGCTGCTGGGGCCTTAGCCGGAAAATCTCACTCCGAATTCGGTAGCGGCGAGCTGAATTTCCTGGCCGGGAATACCGGGACATCACCTGCCACATCGGCCGACAAGTTTTACTTCTATGAAGCGCGCATCAAGGCTGCACAAAGCGTTTCTGATCCGCAGCTCAAAATGCAGCTTTTGAGCCACTGCATCATTGATTTCTCGCGGCGCGACGAAGCGCGCTTCCCATTGTTCCGATCCGCCGTGACGGCGCACAAAGATGAAATGGCGTTGGCCATCGTTCAGCCGGTTTTCCAGCAATTCACGGAAGGCTACCCCGCTCCGAGTGAGGAAGACCAGATCATCAGCTCGGATAGTGGCTCAGATGACGACGGTATAGAAGGCGCGGCGGCAACGATGGCCACGTCGAAGCTGACCCACACGCAACAGATAGAAGTCGCGCAGACCCTGGGCGAAATCCTGCTGCGACTGAAACGCCCACCTGAGGCTTTGCCGTACTTCCAGACGGCTCGCCGCCTGGAGACGGCTGTAGCGAATCGCAGATTGCTAGACAGAAGGATCGCCGATCTCAGAACCGTGCTGCGAATTCAGCTACAGAACGCGGCCCGACAACCAGTCCTTCACGAGGCGCTGGAGCAGGACCGCATCGTCCGGGCGCGACTGCTGGCCCGCGCGCCGGCGGCTAGTTCGCGCACAGGTAAAGGAGGCGTAAAGCAATGAAACGTGCAACGGTAGTGCTCTTCGTTGTAGTGGTTGTGATTACAGGGGGAATTGCTGTCCACCGTGCTGACGCCGCGCAAGACGCCTCCTTCTCGAAGTATTTTCCTGCAGGGCCGATGCTCTATCTCGAAGCGAAAGACTTCTCGTCGTTGCTCTCGGATTGGAACTCCTCGCCTGAGAAAAAGATCTGGCTGAGCAGCAGCAACTATGAAGTTTTCTCTCGATCGCGGCTGTTCCTGCGCTTGAAAGGCGCCGGGGACCAATTTGCGGCCGCCGCCGGGCTCCCGCCCGATATGGATTTCGCCTCGCAGGTGGCGGGCACGCGCAGCGCACTCGCGCTCTACGATATCGGCAATTTGCAATTTCTATACATCACATATCTGCCGTCCGCGAAATCCCTGCAGACTCAGCTGTGGCAGGTTCGATCCAAGTTTGAACCGCGTAACGCGGGCGGTGTGACCTTTTATGTCCGGCGCGATCCCGAGTCGCAGAAAGAAGTCGCGTTCGCCGTAGCCGGTGATTATTTACTGCTCGCGACCCGCGCCGACCTCCTCGCCGGCGCACTGCAACTGATTTCCGGCAACAAGGACCGCGCCATTGAAACGGAGCCGTGGTTCGCGCAGACCGTCTCGGCGGCCAAAGAGCGTGGGGACCTGCGGATGGTGCTGAATCTCGAGAAGATTGTTCCCAGCCCGTATTTTCGCACGTACTGGGCGCAGCAAAACATAACGGACATGAAGCAGTACTCGGCGGCTGTGTCCGACCTGCTCCGCTCGAGCAAGGAATACCGCGAAGAACGCGTGCTGATTGCGAAGAATGCTCCTGCTGCAGAATCGGACGCCGGACGCAACGCGGTGGCCGATCTCATTCGTTTTGTTCCTGAGAATTCCGGTGTGTACCAGGCCAAAGCCGTTCCTTCCGGCGATGCTTGCCTTCAGCTGCTTGAGACGAAGATACTGGCGCCGCATTTCGGTCCGACACCCGCTTCTGAGCTTGCGCCACAGGTGCAGCTGGCTTCCGGCGAAACCGGGCAGAGTTCAGATCTGGAAACCCGGATTGACCAACCGCCAACGGATGGTTCGACGTCTGCCCAAAGCGTCTCCGCGCTGCAGCAACTCTTATCGAAAACTCAGGTGCTCGCTTCACTGCAGGTGCAGGCCACCGATCGTGATCCCGCCGGAGTGTTTGTGAGAATTCATTCGGCCGTCGCCCTCGTCGCCGCTTCCGACTGGAGCGACGCCGACCTTCGCGCCGCGCTGGCCGACTTCGTCAGTCCGAGCTTCACTGCCAGCGGCTTGGGAATTTCATGGCAGCAGAAATCCGGTTACCAGGAACTTGATGGCCTCTGGCCGCTTTCCGTTTCTGTGCGCGGAAAGTACTTGCTTGTCGCCGATGACCCAGCGTTGTTGGAGAAGATGATTGCCGGGCTGGATCGTAAGTCAGCCGCGGAACCAGCAAGGTTGATTGCCGGCTTCGATCATGCCCGCGAGCGCACCAACTTCAAACAGTTTTTCAGCATGGCCGACCGCAATGCTGGGAGCGAGGGGTTCTCCTCCGGAACACGCGAGCCACAGTTCTTTTCGGAAAACATGGCGAGCCTCAGTCAGGTGTTTGCGAACATTTCCAGTGAAAAAATACTCGAACGCCGCGATGGCGACAAAATCCTCCAGACCGTCACTTATGATTGGAGCAAGTGAGGACGCATGCATTGGCGTGTGCGGTAACCTTGGCCGCGCTATCGGTTCCAATCCACGAGATGTTCGCCGCCGGTGACGCGGGCGGTTCGGCGTCTTCCCTTTATGCGCAGTCCGCCGCGCAAGCCATAACAGGCGCGCTCGGGGAATGCGGCACAGCGCCGTCCAACGGTGACGACTTCTGTTCACAGCGGGAGAACCTCTCCTATCTTTTGCTCGACGCCCGCAGTCGTACGATGCTGCTCGCTTCCAACTGGCCTGACCCTGAATCCCCCATTCCACTCGGCTCGCTGGTCAAGTCTTTTACCGCGCTCGCCTACGGAGAGAAACATGGTTTCAAGTATCCTGTACATCTCTGCCGCGGGACCGCCAGTGGCTGCTGGCGCCCGCGAGGGCATGGCCGGATCGGCCTTGAGGCGGCCATCGCGAATTCTTGCAACTCGTACTTCCGCATGCTGACGCATGACCTGCACGCGGACGATCTTCAGCCAATCGCCACAATGTTCGGCCTGCAAATGCCTGATGCTGGTTCCTCTGGCCCGAGCCTTGCTGGCATCGGCGCTCATTGGCTGATCTCGCCTCTGGCCCTGGCGCGTGCGTATGTGGAACTCAGCCAGCGTTCCGATCAACCTGGCGTTCGGGAGATTCTAGCGGGCCTGGCGCAATCCGGCCGAGGGGGTACGGGAGCGGAAGTGGACCGCGCCCTTCGCCATTCGACCGCGCTTGTCAAGACTGGCACGGCACCCTGCACGCACGCCAGGCGCGCGCCCGGGGACGGTTTCGTCATTGCCATGTTGCCTGCGAATCATCCCGAAATTCTGTTGATGGTCCGCGTACACGGAACCCCGGGATCGCACGCGGCTAGGATCGCCGGTGAAATGCTGGGTCGGGTAGAGTAGAAAGCAGACATGAAGCTTGGTCCGGCATTGTTGTACTTCGCGCTGATTGGTTCAACCGCGTCTGCTCAGGACGTCCGAATTGGCGTGCTTGGTCTGTTTCATTCTTTCGATCTGACGGTAAGCTCCACCACAGGAAGCGCGATCATCTTGCGAGCTGACGATCGTAGCCTCACCCTCGACGCAAGCGCCGGTCTCGCTAGAGCGAGTATCCGCGCGCATGATGCCGGCCTGGTGGTTCGTACCGCGACGCAATCGCTGGCCGGTCACGAAGTCACACTTGCCAGCAGGAAGAACGGCCCGGTGGATTTCGTGCTTTCGGTTCCGGGGAAAATCACGCGCCACTATCGCGGACGCCTTGCAATCAGCAACGTTTCAGGCGAGTTGATTCCCGTCGTCACCATCGACCTTGAGACGGCGGTCGCCTCCGTAGTAGCAGCCGAGACCCTTCCGGGAGAACCGATCGAAGCCTTAAAAGCCCAGGCCGTCGCCGCGCGCTCGTACTTCGTCGCAGGCAGAAGGCGGCACGAAGATTTAGACTTCTGCGATACCACGCATTGCCAGTTTCTGCGTTCACCGCCTCCGTCACAAAGCGCGGCATTCAAAGCTGCGGCTGCAACTCAGGGTCTCGCGCTTACATTTGAGTCACAAGTGTTTGCCGCAATGTACACGCGGAGCTGCAGCGGTCGTACTAGCACTCCGGTCGAAAACGGCCTGCCGCCGGGGAATTACCCTTACTATTCGGTTGAGTGTCATTATTGCCGTCAACATCCTGTCCGCTGGCAGAGTCGCATCTCCGCCCAGAATGCCAACAACCTGCGTCCATCGAACGAGCCTTCACGCTTAGAGATAGATCGCAAACTGGGTTGGAATACTGTTCCGAGCAGCGATTTCAATATCAAACCGGACGGCGGCGAGGTTGTACTCGAAGGCGTTGGTCAAGGCCATGGCATCGGCCTGTGTCAGGCCGGAGGGAAAGCAATGGCTGAAGACGGCGCCAACTTCCGCCAAATTCTCCTCTATTACTATCCGAATGCGGAATTAATAAGTTTGCCGCGTTAGTACGGGAACTTGTGATGTCACCACAGTTGAGCGGGCTTTTGTCGTCAGGTTAACGTTTGTCGCATTCGGATCGTCTGACCGCTATTGAACGCTGAATCCAATCGGTACAACAGCTGCATTAGCTTCGGGATTGTAATAGTCATAAAGAATTGAGGGTGCGCTCATCGCGTTCATGCCAAAACGAGGGCGGAACATGAACTGGAAGTGGCTTCCTCCCGCGCTCGGCCAGAGGTAGAACACAACCTTGTCGGGTTGTACTTCATATCCGTCAACACCGTTCTGTTTTGCTTTCTCCAGTGATTCGCGATCGACTTCCACCCCAGGGGGCAATCCGATTTCGGCAATCATCATGCCGTAACCAGCGAATCCAATCCGCTCTGCTTCTACTCGGCAAGTTACCGCTTCCCCGATCTTGGCTTCGCGCCGGTCAAAATCCACTTTCAACTTGAGGGCTCGTGTGTCCCCGGCCTTGAAGTTCTCCGTCTCGGTTGCCTCTGACTGTGCCCAGGGCACGTAATAACTCGTGATCACATTTGTCTGCATGGCACTGTTGTCGCCCGCCCGTTGAATGGCAATCTCATTGGTCCCGGTCTTCAGTTCGTCCCCGAAATCGATCACTCTCGGCCCTACAACTTCCGTCGCCTGCGGCAGGTTGATGTCCTTCAGCTTTGTTCCGTTTACCAGGATAATCGCGGTAGTGTTGCCAATTTCATTCCTGCCGGCAGGCATGGCGGCGAATTATTGCCTCGATGACGTTCTGGGTAGCTTGCGTCGAATACCAGCAAGCGTAACGGTCCTTGTGCGTCAGCAGGTACTGAAGACCGCGATTGATCTGTTCAGCCAGTGTCGGGTCGTGTCCGAGCGCTTCCAGCTTTGCAAGAGTTTCAACGGCAAGAGCTGTAGTCTCCAGGCGCCCAGCAGTACCCCATCCATAGAAAGGAGTGGCGTTTGCTTCCAGGTTCCAGTAGGTTGTGGATCCTTCGTGGTGAGCCAATCGCGTCAACAATTCGCGAGCATTCGCAATGTGCTCTTGCCGCTTCAAGGTGATTGCGGCAATAGCGTAGTTGCCCACGAGATATGGATCGCGCCATTAACGCTCGTGCTACATACGCTGTCTCTATTGGGTCGTCTTTCTGGTCCTTTGTGGACCAGTCGTACCGAGTCCAAGCTCCTGACGGCGTCTGCTGCGAGATCAGGTAGGATCGTGCCTTCGACGTGACTTGAGGGTCGACTTCAACGAATTCGTTGGTTCCCTCTAGGAATCTCAGCACGTACGCGGTCAGCGACACGTCTGCTGAGGTGTTGCCCCAGTAGGAGAAGAACCATCGGCTTGCTGCAAGGAGGGAAGCAACGCGTAGGCGTCCTGCACGGACTTGAGGGCTCCTGCATAGATTTGTGCGCGAGAATCTTTAGTGGCGGCGGCGTCGACGCTTGCCTTTTTCAGCAACTGCAAAGCCTGGAGACTTACATACCCAATCGACGTGATCTGCTCGGCGCAGCCCGCCGGCTTTTTGGCGATCCCATCCATCGCGTCCAAAACGTGCGCGATGAGATTCGGGTAGATACGAAGTTCCGCATCCATAGAACCGGGAATCGCCCTAGGCGGAACTTGAATCTCAAGCGAATGATTCTCACCAGCGAGGAGTCGGCCCGCACTAAACGAGATCTCCTGGCCGTCAGGATGGACATGAATTTCCCGTTCCACTGCATCTCCAGTCTCGTAGTTCCGTGCGGTCACGCGTTGTTTGCCGGGATTCGCTTGTGCTATCGCCTTGAAGGTGAATACTGCGTTCGCATCGCCTCCAGCCGCAACTGTGACATTCTGCCGCGCCGGAGACAGCATGGAAAACCACGCCTCCGATTTAAGTTCCGTTAGCAGCGTCTGCTGTTTATCGGAGTAGTTGCGTAACACTACTGGAAGGCTGACTTGATCGCCTTCGGTAAGAACTTTGGGAGGGGTGTGCTCGATGAAGAAAGGTTGGAAGGTTCGCAGCTCTTTCTGCGCGACACCAACTTGTCCCGTTTCGGTCGAAGCAATAACCGACATGGACCATGCCGCGATGTTGTCCGCCATCGGAAAATCGAGGTGTGTCCGCCCGTGGTCGTCGGTGA
>QHZW01000054.1:0-16236 GCA_003224815.1 Acidobacteriota bacterium
TTACGATTTTCGCCATCACACTATAATCGACACCTTCGAGCATATTGATCCGCGCATGCTGGGCCTGCAAACTGCTGTGATGACGGCCATCGGATATCGGCTGGCTCAAGCCGACCAGGCCCCAGGCCGCCGGCTTTCTTCGGCCGAGGTGCACGACCTGCTTCATCGCTACAAACTCGACTCGCTGTACGAAGCAGATTATCCGGGAACCAAGCCGTACTGAGCTTCGTAACCTAAAAACATGGCGACCACGACTGTCCTGGAAAAGCCTGCCCAACGTGACACCATGCTCACCAACGGCATGGCGTTTGTCTGGGCCATTGCCGCGCTGAAGCTTGTCTTTCACATCTACTACAACAATCGTTATGGCTACTTCCGCGACGAATTTGACTACCTGGCCTGCGCGCGCCATCTGGCCTGGGGATACGTCGATCAGCCGCCGCTGCTTCCCTTTCTTGCGAGGTTGAGCGGGGAGCTGTTCGGTTATTCGCTGCGGGCCGTTCGCTTCCTTCCCGCACTCGCGTCTTCCATTCTGGTGATTCAGGCAGCAGCGATCGCGCGTGAATTCGGCGGCAAACGGTTTGCATTGCTCCTGACGGCCGTGTGCGTGTTGGTCGCGCCGCAATATCTCTCGAACGGCAGTCTGCTGGGCACGAATTGTCTCGAACCCAGTCTGTGGATGGCTTGCGCGTACTTCGTTATCCTCGCGATTAAGCGAGACCAGCCTCGGTACTGGCTCTGGTTCGGAGTCTTCGCGGGGTTGGGCTTACAAGAGAAATATTCGATTGCACTCTTCGCATTCGGTATTGTTGTCGGCCTGCTCTTAACGGTGCAGCGGCGCGCCTTCTTCAACAAATGGATATGGATTGGTGGCGTGCTAGCGTTACTCATCTTTCTTCCGAACGTGCTCTGGAATTTCCATTATCAATGGCCATTTTTGCAGCTCATGCACAACATCCGCGTGGAAGGCCGCGATGTTGTCCTTCCTGCCGGTCAATACTTCGTCCAGCAAACACTACTCCTCAATCCGCTTGCTGCCCCCATCTGGATTGCAGGCGTGCTGGCGCTGCTGTTTTGGCGAAGACTCACGCCATACCGCGTTTTGGGGTGGAGCTATATCGTCTGTTACACCGTTTTTTTCGTTCTGCACGGAAAGAACTACTATCTGGGGCCGATCTATCCCATGCTGCTTGCCGCAGGCGCAGTTGTGATTGACGATGCTCTGAGTCGTCCGCGCGCGAAGTGGCTCAAGCCGATAATTGTCACTGTTTTACTGGTAAATGGCGCCCTGTTCGCTCCTATCCCAGTTCCAATTCTTTCGCCAGACAGTTTCATCGCCTACATGCATAAGCTGCCATTCAAGCTGCCGGTAATGGAACATTCACATGAGCGGGCGACCTTGCCGCAATGGTATGCAGATCAGTTCGGGTGGAAGGAGATCGTGGCCGAAACCGCGGTCGCATGGAACCAGCTTTCGCCCGCAGAGCGCTCAGACTGCGGAATTTTTGCGCAGGACTATGGTCAGGCAGGCGCAATCGACTTCTTCGGCCCGCGCTATGGTTTGCCGCCGTCACTCAGTGGACATCAGACGTGGTTTCTGTGGGGCCCGGGTCCCTACTCAGGGAATTGCATGATCGTCCTCGACGACACCCGCGAAAACCTGGAGGCGCTTTGGAAGAACGTGCAGTACGTCGGAACGTCAGCGGACAATCCGTATGCGCTGGAAAAGCAAATTGACGTGTACATCTGCCGGGGAAAAAAGTTTGAAAGCTGGCCGAAATTCTGGCCGGAGGTGAAGCGCTGGCGATAAAGGGCACCTTGTTTATGTTGAGATGACAGGTTATTCAGATTTGCTCAGTGAATTCAGCTTGAACTTTCGCCAATGGCAATCTGAACCAGAACATGGCGCCGTGGCCGAGATCGCTGGTCACGCCCGCTTGTCCGCCATGATTCAGAACGATGTGCTTCACGATCGCAAGGCCTAGGCCTGTGCCGCCAGCCTCGCGGGATCGCGCTTTATCCACTCGATAGAAGCGCTCGAATAGGCGGGCTAAGTGTTCTGACGGAATTCCGGGTCCGAAGTCGCGAACGAAAAACTCAACATCAGCGGCCCGCTCGATGGCTCCGATTTCGATCTTCTTAGTACCCGAAGCATATTTCAGGGCGTTGTCCATCAAGTTTGTGAACACCTGATGAACGGCATCTTTGTCCGCGAAAACCAAAATGTCGGGTGACTGCGCAACCTCGATCGTGAGTCCCTTCATCCGCGCAACTTCGTTGAACGAAATCTGAGCGTCACGCAGCAGTTCACGAACAGAGACTGGAGCCTGTTCGAGCGGGTCCTCGCCGGATTCAACTCGCGCAAGGGTCAACAGATCGTCTGTAAGCCGGCTCATGCGCTGCGCGTTGCGCCGAATGATCTCAAGGAATTTGTGGGTCTTCGAATCCAGAGGCTCATCAAGCAGGGTTTCGGTGTAGCCCAGCAGGGAAGTCAGCGGCGTGCGCAATTCGTGCGAGACATTGGCGATAAAATCGCGGCGCGTCCGCTCGACCCGGACAATTTCGGTGCTGTCGCGTAGTACACACACCGCGCCGCCATCAGGCAAAGGCGCGCTTGTCATGCCGAAGGTGCGTCCAGGAACGACCGAGTAGAGTGTAACGGTCTGGGTCTTACGAGTATCTAATACATCGGCCACCACGCGGAGAAAATCGGGATCCCGAGCCGCCCGAATCAGAGGCGTACCCACCGCGATTGTAGAAGTGGACATGCGCTTCATGGCCCCGTTAAACCACGCGACTTCACGGGCCGGAGAAACGGCTATCACCGCATCCTCCATGCTGTTAAGCAGGGTTTCGAGTTGATGACGGCTGGTCTCGAGATTGCGGAAGTTGGTCTCCAGTTGACGCGCGGTCTTGTCGAGAGCGATGGCAAGCGTTGCGATTTCGTCGCTGCCGGTTTCAGGCAGTCGCGCGGACAGGTTCCCAGCGGCAATCTCCTGGGCGAAGGTGACCATCCGTCGCAACCTGCGGGAAATGCTTTCGGCGCCAATCAGGGCAAACACGAAGCCTACCAGCAGAGCAGTGCTCGATGCTTCCAGCAACTTCAGGCGCACTCTGCGAACATCCGCGCGAATCGAAGACAAAGGATATGCGAGTCTCACCGCGCCAAAGCTTGTAGGCGCGGCGACGTAACGAAAGTCAACCCCGAGGGTGTGGCTGGTTCGGGTGTTCCCACCCATCTGCCCATGCAAAGCAGAAACAAACTCTGGCCGCGTAGCATGGTTCTCCATCTCGGTACTGTTGGCTTCAGAATCAGCCAGCACTCTGCCCGAACGATCAATGATAGTGGCGCGTGCATGCGCGGCGGTCGCCACTTCAGTGGCCAGTTGCTGAAAAGGAATCGAACCAGACTCGCGGTTGGCGCGCCCGGCAAACATCTGGACTTTGTCCTCGAGGTCGCGCTGAAGTTGAGCGGAAAGCGACGCCTCCCAACTTCTGCGCACAAGAATGTCCAGAGCGGCGGTCGAGACTCCCACCACCATGATGATCAGCAGGAAAAGCTTAAAGAAGATTCGCTTCCGCATAGAAGGCATGCTCTGGATGCGAGGTATATGAAAGCGGCTGCTGGATTACGGCCATCAGGTCGCATCACTTACGGACCTCGAACATATATCCGGCGCCACGTACAGTATGAATGTGCCGTGGCTTTTCCGCGTCACGTTCTATTTTCTCCCGTAAGCGGCGAATATACACGTCAACAATTCGAGGTGTGACAAAGGCAGTATCGTGCCACACGGCGTCGAGCAGCGCCTTGCGGGTGAAGACGCGTCCCGGGTGGGAGGCGAGGAACTCGATAAGGCGGAATTCCGTGGCGGTGGTTACAGCGGGCTCGTTGCGGACTGTAAGCCGCATAGCTGCTGTATCGATTACAAGATCACCGGCGCGAACGATTTCTTTCTTGAAAGGAGTGTCGAAGCGCCGCAACACCGCCTTGACGCGAGCAACAACTTCTTTCGGGCTGAACGGCTTGGTGATGTAATCATCGGCGCCGATCTCAAAGCCGCGGAGGCGGTCCGGCTCAGAGGTGCGCGCGGTAACGAAAACAATGGGGACTCCGGCGAGAGCAGAATTGTTGCGGATTGATTTCGCGACATCCAAGCCGCTGTTGCCCGGAACCATAATGTCGAGAATCACGAGCGCAGGCCGCCGCGCGTGCATCTCGTCCAAAAATCCCGCACTGGTCGGAAACCACGACACACCGTAACCTGCCGGCTGCAGATGGTGCTTGAGCAGGCCGGCAATATCGGGGTCGTCTTCGAGAATGAAAATCGTTGGGTTTAAGGGTTGCGGCATGCTGCTTTCAGCTCCCCGCAATTGTCTGCCCCGCTCCGTGTCGAACATCGGCTCCCCGTACCCAGAAAATGACGTCTTCTGCGATATTTGTGGCATGGTCGGCAACACGCTCCAGATTTCTGGCGATAGAAAGAGCATCGAGGGCTTGAACGGCGCAATCAGGCTTGGCTTGCATGCAAGCGGAAAGCGCGGCGAAAGCCTCGTGATTAATGCGGTCGATTTCGTCGTCAGCCTCGAGTACACGTTTCGCCAATTCTGTATCGCCCTCAATAAACGATCGCAGGGCGTCTCGCACCATTGCACGCACGCGAGAAGCCATGGCGGGAATGTCCACCGGCAACTCGAAGGCTGGCATTCCTGCCATGTGCATTACTCGTTGCGCTATGTTCACCGCCTGGTCGCCAACACGCTCGAGATCAGCGTTGATCTTGATCACCGCAAGAATGAAGCGCAAATCAACAGCCATCGGCTGCTGCATCGCGAGCAGGTCGATGGCGAACTCGTCCACTTCGCGCTCGGCACGATTGATCCCTGGTTCATTGGTTAGCACCCGCTCACAAAGCGCCAGGTCGCGTTGAGAATACGCCTGGACGGCCAGATCAACGGCTTGCTCGGCCATGCCCGCCATTGCCAGAATGCGGTGTTTGAGTTCGTCGAGTTCCTGATGGAAGCGAATACGTGTCATCCGAACCTGCCAGTTATGTAGTCTTCCGTTCTTTTGTCCGAAGGGTTGGTAAAAATTTTTTCCGTCCGGTCGAACTCGACCAGGTTGCCCATCAGAAAGAATCCAGTGAATTCGGCGACGCGCGACGCCTGCTGCATGTTATGAGTAACGATAACGATCGTGAGTCTTTGCTTCAACTCGAAAATCAAATCCTCGATCTTGGCCGTAGAAATTGGGTCCAGTGCGGAGCAAGGTTCGTCCATCAACAAGACTTCTGGATTCACCGCCAGCGCGCGCGCGATGCACAAGCGCTGTTGCTGGCCGCCGGAAAGGCTGGCGCCCGATTTCTTCTTGAGCACGTCCTTGACTTCGTCCCACAGCGCCGATTGCTGCAGAGATCGCTCGACGACATCATCGAGTGTTTTATGGTTGCGGGTGCCGTTTAGCTTCAATCCCGCAGCCACGTTGTCGTAAATTGACATACTCGGAAATGGATTCGGCTTCTGGAAGACCATTCCTACTTTGCGGCGAACATCAACGGCCGGCATATCGTAAATATCCGCGTTACCGACTTTGACTTCGCCTTCGGCTCTGGCATCGGGGTTGGTCTCGTGCATCCGATTCAAACAACGAATAAAGGTCGACTTACCGCAACCTGACGGACCAATAACCGCAGTGGCGTGGGCCTGCTCCACGGCCATATTGATGCCATGCAACGCCTCCGTCTTGCCGAACCAGGCTTTTAAATCGCGAACCTCGACCGCGGTTGCCATAATCAGCGGGCCTCCCTCAGAGTGCTCCGTGCAAATACGAAGCGAACCAGCGAAATTGTACCCACAATGAGGGCGACCAGAACCAGCGCAGCCGCCCATGCCTGACGATGCCAGTCGTCATATGGTGAGAGAGCATAGGTGTAGATTTGCAGCGGCACGGCTGCGATTGGCTGGTTGGGGCTAAAGCTCCAGAACTGGTTTCCAAGAGCGGTGAACATTAAGGGCGCCGTTTCACCCGCAACACGTGCAAACGCCAGCATAATCCCAGTGAGGATTCCAGCCCGGGCGCTCGCCAGGGTTATCGAAATCGTAGTACGCCACTGCGGAATGCCTAGTCCGAATGCGGCTTCCCGCACCGCCTGTGGCACCAGGAGCAACATTTCCTCGGTAGTCCGGGCCACCACCGGGACCATCATGATGGCCAGAGCCACGCCACCGGCAAAGGCAGAGAAATGTCCCTGGGTGAACACAACGAGGCCATAAGCAACCAGCCCAATCACAATGGAAGGCACTCCGTTCAAAACATCAGCGGTAAAACGTACAAAGGCCCCAAGTCGATTGCGCCCGTATTCTGCGAGGTAAATGCCAGCCCCAATTCCGAAAGGAATACCAATCAGGCTTGCCATGCCAAGAATCAGAGCCGAGCCAACGATCGCGTTGGCCATTCCGCCGCCAATCTCTCCTACGGGTTTGGGGGTGTGCGTGAGGAAAGCCCAGTTGACCGATCCCGCGCCCTTAATAAGCAGGTAGGCAAAAATCGCGACCAGCGTTCCGACGACAATGGCGGAGAGAAACGCCGCTGTAAAGGTGGCTGCGTAGTCAACCAAACGTCGGCGGAACTGCAAGAAGCCGCTAGACATTAGACCTCGCAGGAGCGCCGCGGGTGGCGGTCCACACCAATAACTGGGCCAGAATATTTACGATGACGGTCACGATGAACAATGCCAGTCCGATCTCGATCAAGGCGCTCCGGTACAACTCATCCGTAGCCTCATTGAATTCATTTGCGATAACACTGGCCATTGTGTAGCCCGGCGCCAACAGCGACTTTGCGATCTGAGGCGTGTTCCCGATCACCAACGTCACAGCTATCGTTTCCCCCAACGCGCGGCCGAGTCCGAGGATGATGGCGCCAATCATGCCGGCTCGAGCGTTTTTCAATACTCCGATGCGAATCATTTCCCAACGGGTCGCACCCAGGGCCAAAGCCGCCTCTCGCTGATGTTGCGGAACCACGGCCAAAACTTCACGTGTGATGGAGGAAATGATGGGGATGATCATGATCGCCATCACGACCCCGGCAGCCAGCATGCTGTATCCGTACATTGGCCCAGAGTCCATAAATGACGCTGGGAATGGCTGCCAGCAGTTCAGTCGCGAAAGAAATAGGTTTTCTCAATGGCTTGGGACACATTTCGGTGACAAAGACCGCGACCGCGACGGACAGGGGGACAGCAATCAAAAGCGCCAGGATTGACGAAACGAGGGTGCCAAAGATAAACGGTAGCGCCCCAAACTCTCCTGCCACTGGGTCCCAAGAACTCGTGGCGAAGAAATGGAAGCCAAACTTTTGCCACGCAAGCGCAGAACGTTGCAAAAGCTCAGACAACGTCAGTGCCACGACGACCAGTATCGTTAGACCTGCAACCGTCATCAGGCCGCGAAACCCCGAGTCCAGGTTGAATATGGAGCGGCGCCACGCTGGAGCCTTCTGTGCAGTGGTCAAAAGCGAGATCTTCGAAGATTCGGATGTACCCATTGGTTCCGTGGACCGTGGGCGAACGACCGGCCCATCTGTCTGCCTGTCTGGAACTGAAAAATGTTTTTCAGGTGAGGCCCCCATCAACGCTTTTGCTCTCATTCTCAACTCAGCTTCTTGAGCCGCCGGGTATCGAATCCCCCGATTTCAACGTTAGCAACACCTTTGTTAAAGGATGATTAAAGGGGTCCGATGAGCCAGCACCGGGGCTGCCGGCTCATCGGCATCTGAAGCGTTAATGAATCGCCTTGACGGCTGCGCGTTCCTTCTCTTTCACGGAGTCAGGTAGCGGGGCATAGTCCAACTGCGCACTCATGGTTTGACCCTGGTCAAGCATCCAGTTGAGAAAATCCACAACAATCTTCTGCTTGCTTTTGTCCTTCCAGTCAGCTGGAACCAGAAGCCAGGTAAAGCTGGCAATCGGATACGCGTCCTTGCCGGGAGCGTTCGTAATCGATACGCGGAAGTCCGCCGGCATGGTCTTCACCGAGCTGGCTGCGGCGGTTGTTGAATCCAGGCTCGCTTTTACAAAATTCCCTGCCGCGTTCTGCACAGAGCCGAAGGTGATTTTGTTCTGGAGAGCGTAGATCAGTTCAACATAACCGAAAGCCCCATCCATCTGCCGAATCATTCCGGCAACGCCTTCATTTCCTTTCGCCCCCATCCCAACCGGCCATTTCACCGAGGTCCCTTTGCCAACCTGATTGTTCCAATCAGAGCTTACTTTTGAGAGATAGTCCGTCCAGATGTACGTGGTGCCACTGCCGTCGGAGCGATGCACAACGACAATCGAGGCATTGGGAAGAGATGTTCCAGGGTTCGCTTTAGCGATGGCGGGGTCGTTCCACGAAGTGATTTTGCCGAGGTAGATTCCGGCGAGGACCTCAGGCGTAAATTTGAGTTCGCTTTTAAATCCGGGAATGTTGTATGCGGGAACCACCGCGCCCAAAACCGTTGGAAAATGAAGAACGCTTGTCCCTCTCTGCTGCTTGAAAGCGGCGATCTGCTCATCCTTCATGGGGCCGTCGCTGGCTCCGAAGTCAACAGTACCAGCAGTTACCTGCGCAATTCCGCCGCCGCTGCCAATAGATTGGTAGTTGATCTCAATATCGGGGTGCTGCTGATGGTATTCATTAAACCATTTCGAGTAGATCGGATAAGGGAAGGTGGCACCCGCTGCGTTCAGCTTAGTCTGCGCCAGCGAAGGTAGCGCCAGAAGAACAAATGCGAGTACAGGGTAGAGCTTTTTCAAAGTTTTTCTCCTCGGTCGAGCTTTTGGGCTACCCCGATTACAAATCCGAGGCGGTTAAAGGACGATGAATCTGCTGTTAACAGTTCGGTAAATGTGTGCTGGCTAAGGGTTTGCAGGTGCTAGGAATCAACTCGCGCGAGTGCGGCTTGTAAGGTGTTGTCTTCGCAGATGTTCCAGATACAGCTGTTCCGAGGACTTGTCTTTGGCGCGTAAAAGATGGCGGACGGTGTGTCCGCTGACCAGATGGCAGACCTCTTCGGCCGTGTTTTTCACATGGTCGGCAGCGCGTTCGATTGCCTGTGCCATGGAAATTACGTGAATGCTGTCGGGACCACTGAAAGCCATTTCAGGTTCAAGGCGTCGCATTACGATCAGATTGTGCAGACGGTCAGCCTCGCGGTCGGTGCGCAAAACTTCCAATGCGCGGGCATGATCGCGCGCGGCGAAGGCCTTTTCGGTTTCCGCGAGCATCCTCGAGAGCACCGCGAGCATGTCGCCGAAGTCGCGAAGGTCCTGCGTGTCAAGCCGGGTGTGAACCGTGTGCGCACGGGTTGCGAACGAGAGCAACAGGTCGCCTACGCGCTCGAGGTCGATCATGCATTTGAGACAAGCCAGCTTTTCGCGGACTTGTTCTAGTGGCGTTTGAGCAATATCTGTGGCCACTCGCTCGTCGATCTCACGGTCGAGTTCGTCCAACTCTCGCTCCGCTTCGACGATGGGATCTATTCCGGCACGGGCGCCAAGGATGAGATCGGCAGCACTCTGAGTTGCGGCAATGGCCAACTCGTAGGCGCGCTGCGTCAGGTCAATCAGTGTGTCTGGTCCACCTGGAGCTGGCGATTTGGATGAGCTGTTGGGCATAATATCGGGCCGGGGGTGCAGGCGCGCGAGTTCCGCCCGGCTTCAATGCTGGAGTGTTGCTTCACGTTATTAAAGCTAAATCGTGTTTACAATCGGGTTAATAGTTCGTGAATAGATGCATTCACTGGATACCTGCCCTGATGGATTACGCGCAAACCGTGGCCGCGTTTAAACTAATTGATTCTCCCTCGGAACCGAACTAAACCATGAAGCAGCTTTTGCTCAGAGCCGTCGTATTGATGTTGGTATTGCTGCCGCTCAGCGCGCAAAACCAAGGCAGCAACAACGCTGGATCCGCGACGTCCACGAGTCCCCCTGCGGATCCCGCTCAGATCATCGAATTCCTGAGCAAATCAATTTCATGGTATCGACAGCTTGCCGTCGAACAGCAGCTTGCGACGCAACCTTCGGATCTGTCTTTTCTCGATCAGAACCGCCGCGTGGCCGATCAGGTACTGCAATTAGCGTTTGACTTTGCGCGTGCGCAGGCACAGGCGCGTGCGCAGCAGCGGCAGCCTCAGCAGCAGGCGCAGACCTCTGACGCCCAGAGTTATCAAGGCTTGACGAGGGCTGCGCAAAAGGCGCAGCAGCAAATTCAGGACACGCAAGCCGAGT
The DNA here is from genome assembly GCA_003224815.1 of Acidobacteriota bacterium. GTDB lineage: Bacteria > Acidobacteriota > Terriglobia > Terriglobales > Acidobacteriaceae > Gp1-AA145. The sequence goes on from QHZW01000054.1 coordinate 10,278, forward strand.
TGCAGGACACACGCGAGAAGCTGGCTCATGCTCCCGCCTCGAAACGAGCTGCCATTCAAGCACAGGTAGCCGAACTGGAGAGCGAGATCGGACTTCTACAGGCACGTCTTGAGGCCCTACAAAGCATGCTTGAATTCGCTAGCGCCAGTAACGCGGGCGTTAGCGGCGTCGGGTTGCGTGCGCAAATCGAAGAACTCGCGCGGTCGGTTCCTGCCTCAATCAGCCATCCTCAAGGCACGAGCGGAAAGGAGCAAGAGCCCCCTTCTTCGACTCCGACAAACTCTCTGACCCGCAAGCCGGAGCCAACAGGCATCTGGGGCTTGCTCTCCGACTTGTTTCGCCTCACCAGCAAGCTGCACACGCTTGATGATGAACTTCACACCACAGGCGACCTCAAGCAGGACACTACTGGCCTACGAAAGCCGATGCTCGACAATCTCCGCGCCCTGATTCACCAGGGCGATGTCTTGTTTGCCGCTGCAGATACTGCTTCGCCTGCACAGTTGGCGCAGCAGAAACAGCAATTAGATGCCCTGACTATGCAGTTCAAGCAGATGGTCGCGGCCATGTTGCCGTTGAGCAAGGTGAATATCTTGCTCGACACCTATCAGCGCACTCTGAACAACTGGCGCGAAGCTGTAAAAGATGACATTCACGATGATCTTCGGGAGCTTCTGTTCCGCGTTGGTGTGCTAGCGGTTCTGGTGGCGCTCGTCTTCGGTATCGGCGAAATCTGGCGCAAGACAACGTTCCGCTACGTCCACGAGACGCGCCGCCGCTATCAATTTCTGCTGTTGCGGCGAATCGTAATGTGGATGGCGATTGCACTCATAATCATCATTACTTTTGCGTCACAACTGGGATCGGCAGTCACTTTTGCCGGATTGATTACCGCGGGCGTGGCCGTTGCACTGCAAAATGTAATCGTCTCCATCGTCGCCTACTTCTTCTTGATCGGGAAATACGGCATTCGTGTCGGCGACCGTGTGCAAATTGCGGGTGTCACAGGGGAAGTTGTCGAACTCGGTTTAGTGCGCATTCACCTGATGGAGCTGTCTGGACCGGGAGATGCGCAGCCCACCGGCCGGGTTGTCGCTTTTTCAAATTCGATCGTGTTCCAAGCGGTGATGCCGACTATCATGCCGCGCGCGAGAGAATCACAAAAGCAGTGGATGGCGCGCTCGCGGTATATCGTGAAGGGATCGACGCGCAACGTGAAGTCATGGCAAGGAACCTGACTTCAATCTCGCCGGGAGAACTGAAACCGAGGGTGCAACTTCACTATACGGCTGCCGGAATTGAGGCAAGCGTCAAATATCCGGTGGAATTCCAAAAGGCGAGTGAAATGGATGACCACCTGATGAAGGAAGTCATTGCCTCCCTGGAACGCGAGCCCAGGATCAAGCTCGTAAGCGCGGAGCTGCAAGCAGCTAAATAAGTCGTTGGCGAACCGGGCTGAAGCAAAGATTTACTGCAGAGTGCTGGCGACGTTTGAGAACGTGTTATTGGCGTTAGTGCCGATGAGCTTTATGGTCCCGACCACCAGCAACAGGATGACCGCGAGCATTACCGCATACTCCGCAATGTCCTGTCCTTGCTCGTCGTCTCTGAGCCTGCGCAGGATTTCTAACATATATTCCCCCTATACCCGTGGCACGCAATGATGAACGCACTGCCCCTGATTGTCAAATTGTAGAGCATTTTATCGAAAAATGGTGATTATCGAAGCAGTTCCACAGATTTTTGCGCGTAGTCCAGGATGCGCGTGGGTTGAACGCCCAAATAGATGGTAATCGCGAGACTCAGTCCGAGCGCAAAACCCAGCCCCATGGGAACCGGCGTGACCGGAACTTCCTGCCGCGGCTCGCGCATGTACATGAAGACGATGATTCGCAGGTAGTAATAAGCTGCCACCGCGCTATTGATGACACCGACAATGGTGAGGCCGATCAGATTAGACTGCATCGCCGCCGAAAAAACATAGAATTTGGCGAAGAAGCCGCCGGTAATTGGAATCCCAATCAACGAGAGCAGAAACAAGGTCAGGACCGACGCCAGCAACGGCGAGCGCTTGCCCAGGCCAGCATAATCTTCGATTGTGACGTACCGCTCCCCCGCCCCGGCGAAGTGACCAACTACTGCGAATGCTCCGACATTCATGGCCGCATACGAAGCCGTGTAGAACATCGCGGCAGGAATGCCGTTGGCAGGCAAACTGGCAAATGCAACCAGAAGATAACCGGCGTGAGCAATGGAGGAGTAAGCCAGCAATCGTTTTACATTGTCCTGAACGAGTGCCGCGATATTGCCAATGGTCATCGAAAGCGCGGCCGCAATCCAGATCAGCAGCACGCGTCCCGGCGCGTGTGCCTCAAACATGATGCGCAGCAGAACTGCGAACACAGCGGCTTTCGGCGCCGTGGACATGAACCCAACAACGGGGGAGGGCGCGCCCTCATAAACGTCCGGCGTCCAGATGTGAAACGGTGCCGCGGCAACCTTAAAGCCGAGTCCGACAAACATTAAAGCAATGCCAATATAGGCCAGCATGGGGCCGTGCCCGTTTCCGCTGTATTGCTGTAATGATTTCCCGATGACCGCGATGCTGGTCGATCCGGTCGCCCCGAAGATCAACGCGACCCCATAAAGGAAGAACGCAGTCGCGAAAGATCCCAGCAGGAAATACTTTAGCGATGATTCGCTGCTGATCGCCGAACGCCGACGAAATCCGGCAAGTATATACGTAGCAATCGAAGAGATTTCCAGCGCGATGAAGATAAGAACCAGCTCCATGGCCGAGGACATCAGATCCATGCCGACGGCGCCAAACACAATCAGAGCGTAGTATTCTCCGGCGCGAATCTGTTGAACTTCCATGTACTCATAGGAACTGAGAATCACGAGGATCGTGACCGCCGCAACCACCACATGGAAGAAGACGCTGAACGCATCCAACTTGATCATGTTCCAGAAGGCCAGGCCGGGAGCCCCGGTCGAAGTAAGCCAGTGTGCCTGAAAGAATGAGGCCACAAGTGCTACGATTGAGCCTGCCAGCGCGATTCCGCCTAGAGTACGCTGGCTGCGCCTCTCGTCCATCACGGGATCGAGCGCCATAATCAGCATGCCGAAGACGGACAGAATGATCTCCGGCAGAATGCCAATGTAATCGCTGCTTCCGGGAGTCTCAACGATGCTGGCCAGTGGCATCACTGTGACACCACCTTACTCATGAATTGCGTGAACGGCACCAAGGCATTGTGTACCGCGGGATCAATTGCGTTCAGCCAAAGCAGCGGTGCGAGTCCCATGGCCAGGGCCATGATTGCCGCCGGCCAAAGTGCGACTCGCTCACGCAAATTCAAATCGGGCAAGCTATTGTTCTCCTCGTGCTTGACCACGCCGAAGAATACGCGCTGATACATCCACAACAGATAGCACGCGCTCCAGATCACGCCCGTCGCGCCGACTACACCCCACCAGATCTTGGCCTGGAACGCGCCGCTCAGCACCAGAAATTCTCCAATGAAGCCATTGAGCAACGGAAGCCCGACCGAAGCGAGCAAGATAAACAAAAAGAAGGTGGAGTACTTCGGCATCGGAGTTGCAAGACCACCGAATTCCGAAATCTCGTAGGTATGACGACGCTCGTAAATGATTCCTGCCAGCATGAACAGAGCGCCTGTGGAAACCCCGTGAGCCAGCATGACGAACATCGCACCGTTCAGTCCCGCCTGCGTGAAGCTGAAAATCCCCAGCACAACAAATCCCAAGTGGCTAATCGAGGAGTACGCAATCAGCTTTTTCATATTCGGCTGCACCATTGCGACCAGCGCGCCGTAAACAATTCCAATCAAGGCAAGGATGGCGACCCACCAGGCATTCGCGCGCGCTTGTTCCGGGAAGAGGCCGAGATTGAACCGCAGCATTCCATACGTCCCCATTTTCAGGAGTACGCCGGCCAGTAGCACTGATCCGGCTGTGGGAGCCTCAACGTGCGCGTCCGGCAGCCAGGTGTGGAACGGGAACAGCGGAACTTTGACCGCGAATGCGATAAAGAAACCGAGAAAAAGCCATTGCGCCGCACCGGCGAAGTTTGCAACTTGGCCCTGGCGCATCGCGTTCTGAATGTCTACGAAATCAAAAGAGTGCGGCGTCGTATTCGCGTACAGCCACAAGATTCCTGCCAGCATGAACACCGACGCGATCATGGTGTAAAGAAAGAATTTGACTGCGGCATAGACCCGGCGGCCGTGGCCATAAATGCCGATCAGCAGCGCCATGGGAATCAACGTGGCTTCCCAGAAGAAGTAGAAGAGGAAAAGATCGAGCGCGACGAAGACGCCAATGAGCGCGGTTTCGAGAATAAGCAGCAGGATAAAAAATTCTTTTACTCGTTCGTGAATCGAAGTCCACGAAATCAGCACGCACAGCGGGGTCAGAAACGTCGTCAGTATGACGAGCCATAGCGAGATACCGTCCATCCCCATGTGGTAGTGAATGTTGGGCGTGGTAATCCACTGGACTTTGGTGTCGAACTGAAACCCTGCCTGATCGCGATGAAAGTGCGCCGGGAGGTGCAGGGAGAGGACAAACGTGAGAAGGGAAATGACGAGCGCGAAGACACGAATGTCACGATGACGCCGCGGGAAAACCATCAGCAATGCCGCGCCTACTGCAGGAGCGAACGTGATCAGAGTCAGAATGTTGTTGTCTAGCCAGTTCATCTTGCGCCTGCCCAGACCCAGACCATGTAAGCGACCACCCCGGTTGCGCCAATCGCGATCCACCCGGCGTAGGAGCGCAGGTTTCCGGACTGCATGTGGCGCACGTTGTCGGAAAGCTCCTTCGCGGTTTCGGCGCCACCATCAAGTGTCGCGTCGATGATGCCGCGATCAACTCCCCGCCAGAACACCGCGCTCGAGACTACAACCAGCGGCTTCACAAAAATAGCCGCGTACATCTCGTCAATCCAGTATTTGTGCGCCACAGCGCTATAGAGGCTGTGCGCCGAGTCTGCGATCCTATCCGGAAGATCAGGCCGTTGCTTGTACAGCAGCCAGGCTAGGAAGAGTCCCAGAAGGCCCGCGCCAACGGAAATTGCGGTAAACGTGATTTCTGTTGCGTGGCCCGTTTTCGGCTCAGTACCTTCGGTGGTTTGCTCAAGGGGCGCGGCTTCGCCGGATTCCGTATGCTGCTTGTTTACGGTTGGAACCGATGATCGGAACACCGGTCCGAGGAACTTGTCGAAATGATTGCTACCGCCGAGAGATCCCGGAACCTTAACCCAGCCTCCGAAGAACGACAGGAACGCGAGAATGATCAGCGGCACGACCATCACCATCGGACTTTCATGTATGCCGCCGTGACCATGCCCGTGTGATGCAGAACCGTGTAGGGCGGGCGCGTCGCCCGCCGCTCCATGCTGTGTCGCGTCCGCATCTCCCCGATACTCCCCCGTAAACGTCATGAACCACAGCCGGAACATATAAAACGAGGTAATGAACGCGGTCACGACGCCTACAATCCAGTACGCCCAACTTGCCTGGTACGCGCGCCACAAAATTTCATCTTTGCTGAAGAAACCTGCCAATGGCGGGATTCCCGCGATCGCGAAGGTTGCGACCGTCATGGTCCAAAAGGTCCACGGAATCTTGGTCCGCAGGCCGCCCATTTTGCGCATGTCCTGCTCGCCGCTCACAGCGTGAATCACAGATCCTGCTGCGAGGAACAGCAAGCCCTTAAAGAAGGCATGCGTCATCAGGTGGAAGATGCCTGCGGAAAACGCGCCCACGCCGCAGGCCATGAACATGTATCCGAGCTGTGAGACGGTGGAGTAAGCGAGAACTTTCTTGATGTCGGTTTGCGCGATGCCGATCGTCGCTGCAAAGAAAGCGGTTAGGGTTCCGATGATTGCAACCAGCGTCAGCGCAGCGGGCGCGCGCTCGAAGATCACGTGCGA
>QHZW01000054.1:16264-24087 GCA_003224815.1 Acidobacteriota bacterium
TAGAGGAATCTGTGCTGACTTTCCGGCTGCGCCCAGCATCAGCAAGATGCCAATCGCGGTCAGGAATCCAATGCCGCTCGTTTCAGCAGCGTACGGCTTGGCGGCATCGAACACCTTTTGGAAATCCAGCGAACCGAAGTGCTGGATCATCAGGAACAGCGCAATCAAAAATCCAAAATCACCGATGCGGTTAACGATGAATGCCTTCTTGCCCGCTGCCGCTGCCGAATCCTTTGTGAACCAGAATCCGATCAGCAGATAAGACGCCAGTCCGACGCCTTCCCAACCAATGAACATCAGCAGATAGCTTGACGCGAGCACCAGCGTGAGCATGAAGAACATGAACAGGTTCAAGTATGAGAAGTAGCGGTAGAAGCCGCCTTCCTCCCACATATAGCCGACCGAATAAATGTGGATGAGAAAGCCAACGCCGGTCACAACCAGCAGCATGATCAGCGACAATTGGTCGAGGTAAAACGCGAAATCGACTTGAAAGCTGCCAGAGCGCAGCCAAGGGGCGAGCGTTTCTACATGCGGCAGCGCAAGCGAAGAAAATTGCGCTGAGATCCACAGCGCCATTACGAGGGCTGCGCCGCTGAAGGACAAAGCCACCGCCACGACCGTCTGGCGCGAAAAGCGCTTGCCGAGCAGCCCATTGATGGCCCCGCCGATGAGCGGCAGCAGCGGGATGAGCCAAAGATAAAGATTGGGATCTTGCCTCATAATTTGAGCAGATTAACCTGGTCAATGTTCAACGTCTCGCGCGTGCGGAACACCGCGATGATGATCGCCAGGCCAACTGCCGCCTCGGCGGCTGCCACAACCATCACAAAAAAGACGAATACTTGCCCGCTCAACTGCTGCCAATGCGCGGCGAATGCGACGAATGAAAGATTTACGCCGTTGAGCATCAACTCAATCGACATGAAGATGCTGATGATGTTGCGCTTGATCAGAAATCCGGTGACACCGCAGGCAAACAGAATGCCGCTCAGCACCAGGTAATAAGAAAGCGGAACCATCAGTGCTCCCTCTTTGTTTCCCGCACGGACTCGGGCCGTGCCGCCAACACTACCGCTCCCATGATCGCGATCAATACCAGAATTGACGTGACTTCAAAAGGCAACAAGAATTGGTGGAATAAAAGCTGCGCAATATCAGCCGGATGCCCCGGCAACTCGCCTATACGCACGCTGCTTGTTTGGTCCTGAATAAGTCCCCAGCAGATCAGGACTGTAACTGCAAGCATTCCAGGCAAGCCTAGAAGCCATGCCACGCGGCTGCCGTGCGTGTGCTCTTCTTCTCCGGCGTTCAACAGCATGATTACGAACACAAACAGCACCATGATCGCGCCCGCATAAACGATCACCTGCACGGCGGCCACAAATTCCGCGCCCAGCAATAGGTATTCCACGGCAAGCGCACCCATCACGACTACGAGCGACAGCGCGCTGTTAATCGGATGGCGCTGCAAAAGCAGGTTTACCGCGCCCGCTACGCAGACCAGCCCAAACACCGAAAATAAGATCAGATGAAGCATGGAGCAAATTGTGTAATTTGGTAATTGAGTAATTTGAAAATCAGGCAGAAGTCGCGCAGGTTCCAAATTACCCGATTACAAAGTTGTTCTAAGTCACCGCCACAATCAGTGCCGTCACAACCAGATTCGCAATTGCTAGCGGCAGCAAAAACTTCCAGCCGAAGGCCATCAACTGGTCATAACGGAAGCGCGGCAGCGTGCCGCGCACCCATATATATACAAAGAGAAAAACAAAAACGCGCAAAGAGAACCAGAAAACAGGCAATATGGCCTGTAGCCAATCTGGACCGAACACCGGGCCGCGCCATCCACCCAGAAACAGCAGTGATGCGATGCACGCGACTGTAATCATGTTCGCGTACTCTGCCATGAAGAACATGGCAAACTTCATCGCGCTGTACTCGGTGTGATATCCCGCGACGAGTTCGGTTTCCGCTTCCGGTAAGTCAAACGGAATCCGGTTGGTCTCTGCGTAAGCAGCGGTCAAATAAATGAAGAATGCGACAATCTGCCCACCACGAAAAATAAACCAGTTCGGAATGAACCCCCAGAAGTGCCCGGCCTGCGCATCCACAATTCCTCGCAAGCTGAACGTGCCAGCCAGGATCAGAACACCCACCAACGAAAGTCCCAGAGCAATTTCGTAGCTGACCATCTGTGCGCTGGCTCGCAACCCACCCAGCAGGGAATACTTGCTGTTCGATGACCATCCGGACAGCGCCACGCCGTAAACTCCGAGCGAAGTGATGCCCAGAACCACGAGCAATCCGATGTTCACGTCTGTGATCTGCAGAGGAATGTCATATCCAGCGATCGTCACCGAGTTGCCGAACGGAATCACCGCGATCGACGTCACTGCGAAAATTACCGCAATCATCGGTGCCGCAATATACAGCGGTTTGTATACATGCGGAGGCGTGAGGTCTTCTTTAAACAGAAATTTCACGCCGTTGGCGGCCGGTTGTAGCAGTCCGAATGGACCTACGCGGGTGGGTCCCCAACGGTTCTGCATCCGTCCGACGACCTTGCGCTCCAGCCACACGGTGTAAGCCACCGCGGTCAGCAGCACGAACAAGATCAGCGCGATCTTGATGAAGGAGACGATGATGAAGAGAGTTATGCTCAATTGCTCTTTCTAAATGTTGTAATTGGAAAATTTGGTAATCGGGCAATTTGAAACGCGCCGCGAGGATGCGAGACTCAATTGCCAAATTACAAAGTTACCCAATTACCAAATATTTTTCAGTCCGCCGGGACTTCAGCGGGTTCAGGGTTCTTGTTTTCCATTACGGAATTCAGCGCATTTGAATAACGGCCTAGTGTTCCCGAGGTAAATAGATTGTTGCCCGCAGGAGCAATCTCCGCGGAGTCCTGTTTAATGCCCGGCCCCATCGCTTCAATTGAAGTGTGCTGATCGTTTCCTGCCAACAGGTCGATTCGCGATACATCGTATCCCGGCACTAGACGTTGGATTTCATCGAGCGTCGCCATCGGGTCAAACGGATTCATCTTGGGTTCAAGCCCGTGTGCTTCCAGCCAGACACCATGTTGATCGGCCTCGCCGGATTGCGCCCCACGCGACTGGCCCATATCGGCGCGAACACCGTGCCCGAAGGGAACCAATTTGTGAACATCAAATCCCATCGCATCGGCGATGCGCACGATCATTTCAAAATCCGGCTTGGCGGTCGTGACCTCGCCTGCCTTCTTCAGGATCTGAATATCCCCGCATGTGTTAGTGAACGTGCCGGATTTCTCGTAAGCGCTCGCCGCAGGAAGAACAACGTCAGCCACGCTGGCGGTTTCGGTCAAGAACATGTCCTGCACAACTACGAACGTTCGCTTAAGCGAAGATGGATCGACGTTTAGCCGGCCCACTGGATTCGAGCCGACGATGTAGAGGGCCCTGAGTTCTCCTGCCGCAGCCGCGGCGAACATCTGCCGCATGTTCATGCCGCGTGCCTGCGGAACATTTCCGAATTCTTCCTTGAACTTGCCGGCCGACGCGAGTGGCTGATACCCCGGCAGAAGATCGGGGTATAGGCCCATATCGGCTGCGCCGCGCGAATTGGCGTAGTCGGCGAGGCAGACGAGTTTCGCTCCTGAGATTCCAGATGCAAATTGCGCGAGGGCAACTATGCCATCGCCGACAACTTCGGAACCGAAAATGATGACTAGGTTCTGCTCGGCACGCAGCTTCTCCCTCAATGCACCAAAGTCTTGTTGGAGCGACGGGCGTCCGCGCCCGTCGGCCAGGAAACCAGCGACATCGCTGTAGGCGTTCGCAGGAACTTGCGTGAAACTCACCGCCTGCCGCTGTAACTTGATCGACTCCGAGTTGACGACATACAAGCGCGCATTGTGCAGCCGTACGTTATTCCTGATCTGCCACGCTAATAGCGGATGCTCGTCAGTCGGATTATTCCCAATCAGCAGAATCGCCGGCGCGTCATACACGTTGCGCATCGAAGCTGTGAAGTCAGCTTTTCCGTGTACCGCAGCGGCGAATGCAGGCAAGTCCGCCGTCCTGTGATGATCAATATTGTTTGTCTCCAGAACCACGCGCGCGAACTTTTGGAGAAGGTAATTCTCTTCGTTAGTGGTACGCGTCGAGCCGATGATGCCTATGACTTTGCCGCCATCGCGATCAATAAAAGACCTGAAGCGCTTGCCAATCAGCTCAAAAGCCTCCTCCCATGTGGATGGAACCAGGCGCCCGCCCTTGCGAATCAGCGGCTGAGTTAGGCGGTCTTCGTGATTGGCAAAATCGAATCCATACCGGCCTTTAATACAAAGAAAATCTCCGTTGATCCCGCTCTTGTCGCGATTGTCGCCCCGCACGATTTCCATGCCGGTATCGGAGCGCCGCACACCCAGCGTCGTCTTGCAGCCATCGCCGCAGTGGGTGCAGGTGGTGCCCACGTGGTTCATCTCCCAGGGCCGCGTCTTGTAGCGGTACGCGCCAGAGGTGAGTGCTCCAACCGGACAAATATCGACACACATGCCACACTCTTCGCAGTTGAGGTGGTCCTTTTCGTTCGGCACAATCGTGGAGACGACACCGCGGTTATCAACTCCGAGCGCCCACACGTCCATACCCTCGCCGCAGATGCGCACGCACCGGTAACACAGAATGCAGCGCGGTCGATCGAAATAAACCACCGGGGACCACTGCTGTTCGTCGCGATGGGTCTTCAGATCAATGTACTTCGACTCTGCCGCGCCGTAGGAAAACGTCATGTCTTGCAATTCGCATTCGCCACCGGCATCGCAAACCGGACAATCCAGTGGATGATTACCCAGCAGCAACTCGACCATGCCCTTGCGAGCCTGCCGGATCTCATCGCTGTCGGTCGTGACAACCATTCCATCGGTGATACCCGTAGTGCAGGCGGTCTGCAGCTTCGGCATCTTCTCCACGCGGACCAGACACATGCGACACGCGCCCTGAAGAGACAAATTCGGGTAATAGCAGAACGAAGGCACCTCAATGCCAACCGTCTTGCACGCCTCAATCAGAAGCGAACCGGCGGGCGCAGAGACGGATTTGCCGTCAACCGTGATGTTTACGAGTTTGGGAGCAGAAAGCATTTGGTAAGTGAGAAATTGAGTAATTGAGTAATTTTGAACCGCAATTGCTAAAGCTTCGGCCCCTTTTAGGATGTCTGATGTGACGCTGTGAAAATCGCCGTCAGTTCTCTCGCCTCATTCAACAACTCAGATGCTTTGTCTTGCCCGACTACTTCAGAGTCAATCAATAGTTCGAGGCAAAGCACGGATTCATCAGCCTCCTCCGCTACAATTCCCATCCGGGCGATGAACTCGGCCTTCGAACGCGCCGGCAAACCGCCCGATAATTAGCAGCCACTGACGTTCCACATCTCAGCAGTTGCTTACCTAAAACCTGCGTGTCTGTGTTAAAGGGCAATGACCGAAAAAGTCGAATAATCCGCAAAGCGAACTTCTTGGTCCGATCACGAAGCTCCTCGGGCTTTGAACTCATCGGATTGTAATTTCCAATTACTCAATTTCCCAATTACTCAATTTTCTCACGCAAAAACCGGCAATCTCTCCACGGCGCCCGACTTTTCAAAGGGACACGGTCTTCCTTCGAGGTGGTCCTCAAATTCCTTCCTGAATTTCTTCACAATCGAAATCGTCGGCAGCGCTGCCGCATCGCCCAGTGGGCAGAACGTGCGGCCCAGCATGTTCTCCGACAAGTACTGAATATTATCAATGTCCTTCTTAATGCCGCCGCCGGAGTGGAATCGCGCCAATGTTTTCTCCAGCCAGTCAGTGCCTTCGCGGCAAGGGATGCACCATCCACAGCTCTCGTGCCGATAAAACTTCATGATCCGCAATGCGAATTTGACCATACAGGTACTGTCATCAACCACGACCAGGCCGCCTGATCCCAGCATGCTGCCGGCTTTCATCAGCGTGTCGAAATCCATGGCGAGATCAATTTCGTCAGCGGTCAACAGCGGACAACTCGAGCCGCCCGGTACAACAGCCTTGAGTTTGCGCCCGTTCGGAATTCCGCCGCCGACGTCGTAAATCATCTTCTTGAGGTTGTAGCCCATTGGCAATTCGTAAACGCCGGGCTTGTTCAGGTGTCCGCTGAGGCAGAACAGGCGCGTCCCGCCATTCTTCGGCGTGCCAAGGCTGGCGAACCATTCAGCGCCACCAAGCATAATGTGCGGTACGCTCGCCAGCGTTTCGGCATTATTAATGACCGTCGGTCCGCCCCACAGACCAACAACGGCAGGGAAGGGAGGCCGGATGCGCGGCACGCCGCGTTTGCCTTCGAGCGACTCCATCAGTGCCGACTCCTCGCCAACTTCATATGCTCCCGCGCCGCCATGCCAGTAAAGGTCGAAATCGTGCCCGCTGCCGAAAATATTTTTACCCGCAAATCCCTTGGCGTATGCATCGGCAATCGCCTTCTGCATGATCTCGAGCAAGTAGCGATATTCACCGCGAATATAGATGTACGCACTGCGGGCGCCTACCGCGAACCCCGCAATCATTGCGCCTTCAATTACTGCATGCGGATCATGTTCGAAGATCAGGCGGTCTTTACAGGTGCCGGGTTCACTCTCGTCGCCGTTGCAAAGAATGTACTTGGGCTTCGCCGAAACCTTTGGCACGAACGACCACTTCAGCCCGGTATTGAACCCGGCGCCACCACGTCCGCGCAGTCCCGAGTTCCTGACCTCATTGATAATCGCTTCCGGCTGCATCCCGAGAGCCTTCCGCGCGGCCTTGTAGCCGTCGAGCTCGAGGTAGCGGTCAATGTTCGTCGCGCCCAGGCCAAAGCGCTTCGCGACTACACGTACCTCATCGGGATGGGAAACAAGCTCTGCCATATTCGAATGCAGAAGTTAGAAGGAAGAATGCAGAAAGGAGGTTTCAATTCTGCATTCTGACTTCTAACTTCTGACTTCCTACTGTGTCGCTCTCTTCCTATACTCGTCCAGCACTCCGTCCATCTTCTCCGGTGTCAGGTTCTCATGAAAGGCGTAGTTCACCTGGACCGCCGGCGCCCAACTGCACGCGCCGATGCACTCGACTTCTTCCAACGAAAACAGGCCATCAGGAGTTGTGCCTTTGTGCCCAATCCCGAGCTTCTTCGCGCAATGCTCCAGCAATTCCTCTCCGCCGCGCAGTAGGCATGCAATGTTTGTGCAAACCTGCACATTGAATTTCCCGCGCGGCTTCGTGGTCAGCATCGAGTAGTAGCTGATCACGTTTCGTACATCGAGTTGGGTCAAATCCAAGCGTCCGGCGATTTCGGTAATGACTTCGTCCGAGAGATACCCAACCTCATCCTGCGCGTAGAGCAGCGTCGGCACGAGCACGGATCGCTTCGTCGGATAATGTCCCAGCATTTCCGTAAATCGCGATTCGAATTGGTCAGAAAATCTCATGAATTTTGTAATTTTGTAATCGGGTAATTTTGTAATTTAACCCGACTGTTTTCGTCGCGCAGTCTTCTGAGATGCGGTAAACAAAGCGCTTGGTTCGTGCGCCTCTTTCAACAAATCAGATAATTTCGTTTCTGGAACAATCTCGCAATCCGCCAACATTTCCAGCCAAAATACCGCCTCGTCGGCCTCCTCAACCACTTTCCCGATCTTCGCAATCCACTCGGCCCGCGAGCGTCCCCTACAGGCGGCTCGATAGTTTAGCCGCCACCGAAGTGCTGCAGCGCAATTGCTTACCTAACACCTGCGCAGCACCCCTGTACGGAAGTGAGTTGTACATTCTCACAATCCGAACA
>QHZW01000454.1 GCA_003224815.1 Acidobacteriota bacterium
TGAGACTAGGAGTCCCCGGCGTGGTTCAAAAGACCCTACGAATTTTGCTGTGCGTTGCTGCCGTCGTGCTCCTTTTTAGCTTCTACACCTGGGGCAATTCACAGAATCCACCAGGTTTCCAAGTCGACGAGTCAGCGACCGCCTACAACGCTTATCTCGTCTCCCGAACCGGCGCAGGCGAATTCGGTCCGCGGTTTCCCGTAATGTTCCAGCAGTACGCAGTCAGTAGCCCAACTTATATGAACCCCCTTGCGATCTATTTGTTGGCATGCACGTTCCGATTCCTTCCTCCAAGCATTCCCGTGGCACGAACGTTCGCTGCTTTCTGGATGTTCGCGGCGTGTTTACTGCTTGGCGCGTTGGCAACCCGCATTTCTGGCCAGCGTAAGATCGGTATCATCGTTGCCGGGAGTGCGCTACTGACGCCTTGGCTGTTCGAAGAGGGCCGATTGGTCTTCGATGCGCATTTGCCTGCTTTCACGATTGTCGTGTTCTTGCTTGCGGCTTACAGTATTCAATCCAAAGAAACGTGGAGCTGGCGAAACATTGCAATGGTCGCCGGCAGTCTCGCGTTAGTGACGTATGGTTATTTCAGCGGGCGCGCTTTGGCGCCGCTGTACGCGTTCGGATTACTCTTCTTAGCGACCACAAAACGCCGTCTCGTCGGTGTAGTCAAGATCTGGTTCGCCTACGGCGTCACATTAGTGCCCCTCCTTCTGTTCAATCGGTCTCATCCTGGCGTGCTAACAAAGCGACTCTGGGAAGTTACATACATTAGGTCAGACGTACCTTGGAAAGAACTTGGATCTCAGTTTGCTGAGTTCGTCAGGTGCTACTTGCAGGACCAGAGTTTGACTCCTTTGCTTATGACAGGAGACGGTCATTGGCCTCATCACGTGGAAGGTTCTGGTGGAGCGATACTTTTTGCTACCTTCATTCTGGCAATGGCTGGTCTCCTGCTGGTCATTGCCCGCCGCTGGCACGAGCCCTGGTGCGCTGGAATGGCTGCTTGCACCCGACGAACCAAAGCAGCGTGTGAGCGATACAACTGACACAACGCACCATGGCGAACCAGATCGTGCCGTGGTTGCTAGCCATGGCCTGCCGCGTGGAATCCGAATGAGCATTCTTGCGGTCTTACTGGCAGCGACCGTTGCACAAGCTGTCGATTTCCAAGTCATTTTTTGGCGTGAAGGACCAAAGCGATATTTTGCCTTCGACGCTCTGTACAAGCCACTCTATGACGTCGCGGTCGCACGGCCAGAGCGGCCAATCTATCTGGAGAACGGCCACTGGGGTCCTGCTTACATGGACGCGTATTGGTATGCGACCGTGGAA
The DNA here is from genome assembly GCA_003224815.1 of Acidobacteriota bacterium. GTDB lineage: Bacteria > Acidobacteriota > Terriglobia > Terriglobales > Acidobacteriaceae > Gp1-AA145. The sequence continues at coordinate 1,339 of QHZW01000454.1, forward strand.
GGCAGGTCCATATCCGAGTTTGTTCGGATTGCCGAGCGAGCGAAACCTCCGTCCGGCGCGATTGTCCTTAGCTCAAATTCAGACTGCCAGAACTGCGACGTTATTAAGAAAAGCGGCGCTTATGAGCTTTACAGGGCAAAGTAGAGACGCAGCGAACACCGCTTCCCACACACGGGGATCTATTTAGAACCGATAGGTAGGCTTGTGGACTTGCCCGAGGAGAAAGCCCGATTTCTTACACCGAGAATTCTGTTACTCGGCTTATCGTTCGTTAGTCTAGTGATTTGCGCCGTGAGCGGCGCAGCGCAGCCTTCAAATCCACCTCGTCTCGAACGCGATGAGTTCAACCGGGCTGAAGGCGCTCCAGATGCCACTTATGACACACTCATCTCCCCTAGGGACGCTACCACAGTGGTCCACTTGTTTTTGCATGATTATGACGACACGAGGGTTCTGTCGTTTTGTGGCGGCACACCTGTCATCATAATGACCCAGCAGGATGTATGGAGTCATAATAAGAGGGCCATTGTTGATTATGTGCCCCAAAGAAAGGATCTAAAGCTAATCTGGGAAAGCGATCCAAAGACAAAGAGGAGAATCGCGATGTTCCGACCCCTCAGTGAGCTTGCGACTGCGGATTCCATTTCGTTTTCGTTCGGCGGAAGAGTAAGGATCTTTTACGTCATGAACATCCCCAAAAGGAATATTCAGCAATTTCAGGAACGCGTCAGGGCGTTGCCGGCTACGCTTCTCTAGCCAGACCGATCTCGCGCTGGCGAGAGCGAGAGCGTATCGCCAAGCGAGACGTTCAGCAGTCAGGACTCGCGGGTCAAACCTCGCTTGTGCACCAGCAAAACAAGAGATTCTGTGGAAGCAGTCGATTAAACAGAAATTCGATCTTCTCTGTGCCCAGCGCGAGTTGGCGAGAAATCGGCGCCAGGAATGGCGCTAGTCCATTGAAAGTTCCGATGTGACCTACTCTCCATCCGGCACGTTCGCACATCGAGGACAGCTTTCGTTTATTGAAGTGCGTTACATGCTGTACCTCGTCGAGCTTCGCGACCAACGCGAACCTGTCCAAGAGCCATTCGATAAGCGGCCACGCACTTCGATAATTAGGTGTGGTAAGAAAAAGCTGACCGCCTGGATTCGTCAGCTTGTGGAACAGCGAGAGAACATCTGCCACTTGATGTTCGTAAAGATGTTCGATGACTTCAATAGAATAGATTTTGTCGAATAGTTTCTCACCCACCAAATCATCAAATTGACCGAGTCGAAACTGTAAATTCGGCGCTTTGTAGGCGCTACTAGCGTATTTTATCGCGGATGGATTGCTATCAATACCCACCACCTCGCCAGCATGCAGAGACAAAAAGTGGCTAATCGTTCCTGATCCGCATCCGGCATCGAGTACACGGTCGTGCTTCCCAGGCATTGCGGTCCGTTCTATCAACCTGAATTTTGCTTCGTGCCAGAAGCGTTGAGCCGCGCGGTCCGACTTCAAAGCTCGGGCCTGATAGTCTCCACTAATGTGGATAGCGTCGCCTTCTCGCCGTTTTAGCGGATGTTCGTTCGGTAGCTCCATCTCACTTATCAAGGCGTTTCCAATGTGCGCGGAGTACCTCGCAAACTGACGATCAGCTGGCCAAGGTGGAAGTCGCCTCTGTTTGCATGTTTTCCGGAGCGCGCAAGAGTTTCTCATCCCCGTGGCTGCTGAGAGTTTCTGCAACGACGTAGCGCGGGCGATATTTAACTTCCTGGTAGATTTGAGCGATATACGTGCCAATGACACCCAGGCTAATCATTAACACCCCGCCTATCAGCAACTCGAGTATGATGACCGTGGTAAACCCAGGAAACGCCAGTCCGATAAAATACATTACCAGCGCGTAGCCTGAGAACAGCATCGCACACAGAAGGAAAAGCCCTCCAAGGATTG
>QHZW01000055.1 GCA_003224815.1 Acidobacteriota bacterium
GCAGACTGGCAAATTCGGGGTCAGTATAAACCGCCTTCACGCCCTTGTAGCCGTCTTCCATTGCTTTGCGGAGATATTGCAGTGAGTGATCGGGGTCGCCAATCTTGGCGTAGAGCTTGGCTAAAACGTAATCGTAGTGAGCGCGGTCCTCTGGCGAAGCCATTTGTGCGGTGATGCCGGTGCGGGAAGTGTGTTCAAAAATTGTGGGGTCGAGGCGAAGGGCTTCGGCATAGGCACGGCTGGCCTCTTCAAATTTTTTGCTGGCGAAATAGGCGGCACCAAGGTTGGAGTAGAAGGAAGCGGAATCGGGGCTGATCTCCATTGCCTTCTTGTACTGCTTGATTGCGGCGCGATATTTGCGGCGCTCATACTGGACTACACCGAAGTTGTTGTAGGCGTCGGAGAATTTGCGGTCGTATTTGATTGCCTGCTGGAAATGTTTGCCTGCGTCGCGATAACGCTGGAGCATGAGCTCGGATATTCCAATCTTGTTGCACAGCGAGGCGCTATTGGGACTTTTCTTTTGGGCGACCTCGTAGTAGTCAATGGCGTCAAGGTAAGCCTTGCGCGAGCGGAGTTCGTCGCCAGTTTTTTCGAGATCCTGAGCGGATGCGTCGAGAGAAGGAGCCTGAATCTGCCGCATGGGCGGAGCAATCTGGATTTGATCGAGTTCGGCTATCTGGGCGAAAGTGAGCGGGGTATATGCAGCCGCGAAGATGAGGAGCAGTCGGAGAAAACGCGCCCGACAAGACATGGTCCTGGCCTCCTGGAGAAGTACCTGCTTAATTATGACACCGAAGTCAACGGGAAGGTTCCTGGAAGGTTAGTTCCCGCTTCTTGCGAAGCAGCGAGAAAGTGGGCACCCGCTAAAGGCGGAGTTCCAAAACGCTGCCAAGTTACGGCGAAGTGTGCCCTGCTCAGTGGGATGGGGTCTGAGGCTGCGTCTGGGGTTTGCTCCCAGAGGACTGTTTATCGTCTTTGAAGATGCCGGCGATTTTTCCGAAAAGCCCCTTTTTCTTCTGGCCACCATCGGCCGGTTGGCCGTTAGCAGGTGGTTGGACCTGTTCGTTACCAAGTCCGAATATCCGCGAGAGAACGCCCTTGACGCCGGCGTTCTGATCACAGGTGCTGGTCGGCTCGGTGCCCACAATAAAAGCTGAACTGTAAGTTTGTGGACACGAGGGCGTTGCAATCAGGTTGGTGAGCTTATCGAGTTGAACGTCCACCACGCCTGACGGCTGCGAGAAATTCTGCATATCAGAATATCGCGGAACGAGCGCGGCCTTCTTCATGAACTCGGTCCAAATGGGGGCGGCAGTTTGCGCGCCGCTCAGGTGCAGGTCGCTGTAATCATCGAAGCCAACCCAGACAATGCAGAGCAGGTTGCTGGTGTATCCCGCGAACCAGCCGTCGTGCGAACTGCCGGTTTTGCCAGCTGCGGGTTGCTGAAATCCACGAACGCGAACGGCGGAATAACCGAGGCCGTTGTTGATGACGCCTGCCATCATGTCGGTCATAACGTAAGAGACGCGGGGGTCGAGGACCTGGCGGCTTTCCGGAGTAAAGTTGGTGACGGGATCTCCTGAAGCGGTGCGCACGGATTTCACCATAAGCGGGGAAATGCGCAGGCCGTTGTTGGCAAAGACGGTGTAGGCGGCGGCCATGTCGAGCGGAGTGGCGTCATAGGAGCCCAGCGCCATCGCAGGAGTGGCTTTAACCGATGTGATGCCAGCGGATTTCGCGAGATCGGCAACTTTGTCGTATCCGACTTCCTCGGCGAGCTTGACCGTTGCGTTGTTCAGGGACATGGCAAGCGCGTAACGCGCGGTCACATCGCCGTGGTATTCCTCTTTGTAATTGCGCGGTTCGTAAATCTGATCGCCGTAGGCGAATGTGCTGGGCTCATCAGGCACGATGGAGGACGGAGTGAGGACCTGCGGGCTACCGTCAAGGGCGGTGTTCACGGCGGCGGCGTAAACGAAGGGTTTAAAGATGGAGCCTGTGGGACGCTTGGCGACGGCGTGGTCGAGCTGGCTCCAGGCGTAATTGCGGCCGCCGACCAGCGCGAGGATATCGCCAGTATGGGGATCCATGGCGATGAGAGCGACCTGTGGATCGGGGCCCTTCTCGACCTTGGTTTCGTACTTGCCTTTGCCGATTCGTACGCGCTTGGTTCGGCGCTTGGTCACCTGATCATCCACCAGCTTGATGCCGGCTTCGACCGCTTGAGCGGCGGCGCGCTGCAGATCGGGATCAAGCGTGGTGTAGATCCGATATGCCTGTTCATTGATTTCGCGCTCAGGCATCTTGCTGATGACAGTGTCGCGGACGAGATCGACGAAGTAGGGTGCGTCATTGGCTTCGACATTGGGCGGAGCCAGCTTCAACGGAGTCGCCCTAGCTTTCTCCGCCTGCTCGCGAGTAATGGCACGGGTTTCGACCATGCTGTCGAGGACCACATTGCGACGCTCGGTTGCGCGTTCGGGATGGCGATATGGTGAGAGATAACTTGGTCCCTGGATAATGCCGGCGAGCAGCGCATAGAACTCGAAAATCTGCTGCTTGGCAAATTTCTGCTCGAGTTCGGTCGCGATCAGCATCTCTGTCAGCTTGCGCTTGATGGTCTTTTGCGGCGTCAGGAAGAAGCCGCGCGCGAGCTGCATGGTAATGGTCGATCCGCCCTGCTCATGGCGTTGACGAGTGACGTCAATCCATGCGGCTTGGGCGAAGCGGCCGAAATTGACGCCGCTATGTTCGAAGAAGCGGCGGTCTTCGATGGCCAGAACCGCACTGACCATGACTCCGGGGATTTCGTTGTAGTGGACCACCTGGCGCTTGGAACGCTGATCGCCTTCGAAAAGTGAAGTGATCATCTGCGGCTCAAGTTCGTAGGCGTCGAGGTGATCGCCGGAACTTCCGCTGATACCGTCGATTTTGCCTTGGTGGACGTGAATGGTGGCGGATTCGGGACTGTGGTACGAAGAAGGCCCGGGCTGAATTTCGAGGGTGCCCCCTGAGAGGCGATAGCTGCCCATAGGAGATTCGCCGCTTTTTTCCGAGTAGCCGGCATGGCGCAGGTCGGCGGCGATTTCCTTCAGTTCAATTTTCTCGCCGACGGCGATCGTCTGGGGCTGGGCGTAGATCTTAGCGGCATTGGCGAAGACGGGGCCCTTGAAACGAGCCTCGATGATGCGATCGTACTTGACATAAAAGTAGGAGAAGAAAGCGATAAACGAGAGCGCAAGAATTGCGAATGCACCCAATGCAAAGCGAAGAACGGGATCGCGAAAACCGCGATGGGTTCCGGTATTGTTTTTCCCGCGAGGGATGCGAAGCTTAATGGCCACGTCGGTTGCAGGCTGTGTTCGGCCTGAGATTACCCCTTCTGTGCGCGAACGAGTTAATTACTGCTGGTGAGATGAGGCGGCGCTAGAAATCTTTACCAGAGCGTTCTCCCGCCACAGCAAGCGGTTGCCATTATTTTAAACGATTGCTGGCGGGTGGCGCGATTAATCCGGCTGAGTCCCTTTTCCACCGGAGTCTCTAGAAAACGCCCTTGTTCTGGGTCGAAGCGTCGAAATGAAGGTCCAGAGGGTAGCCGGGCAAGTCCACATGGACAACGTACACAGCTGTTACAACGACCGTGCCGTTGAACTGCAATCCTGTACGTTTGACTCCGATTTCGTCCTGGGCAATCGGAATGTCGTACTCCTGAGCCTTCTTGAAGATGGCCTTGCGGATCTCGTCCTCTGTCTTGGTGCTGTAACTGTCGCGAGTGGCTTCGTCCTTTACGGCATCGGTGAACTGATAATTATCGAAGTAAGGCGGCACTAGCTTGGCCGAGACGTAAAAAGCGGCCACCATCACGAAGAGTCCCAAAATCATTTTTACGCTGCCCATATCGCTCCAGTTGAATTATCGGCGCAAATTGCACAAACGGGAGCTTTGCGGCAGATGGCGGGGCTCATTCAGGTTGAGCCGGGCGCAAAAATTGCCGGAAATGCTCCGTTATTCCGCCGATGCTAACATCCTGACTTTGGCGAGTCGAGCGTTGAACGACTTCCACCATGCCTTCGGTAACCTTCTTGCCGACATTGATACGGAAGGGGATGCCCACCAGGTCGGCATCTTTGAACTTGACGCCGGGGCGTTCGTCCCGGTCGTCAAGTAACACGTCATAGCCGGCGGATTCGAGGGTAGCTGCAATCTGTTCGGCGGTGGACTTGAGGGTGGCGTCAGTGATGTTCGTAGCCGTGACGACGATATCAAAGGGAGCGATACTCGGTGACAGCCAGAATCCGTTCTCGTCATTGCTCTGCTCGATGGCGGCGGTGAGTATGCGCTCGATTCCGATGCCGTAGCTGCCCATGATCGGCATCACTTCTTTGCCATTCTTGTCGAGCACGCGGGCGCCCATGGTTTCGGAATACTTGTAACCGAGCTTGAATATGTGACCGATTTCAACGGCTGTATCCATGCGAAGCGGCGAACCGCAGTTCGGACAAGGATCGCCGGAGGACACACTGCGAAGATCGGCGTATCCAGTGGGCTGGAAATCTTTGCCCGGAGTGATGTTCTTGACGTGGTAGTCCTCTTTGTTAGCGCCGGCGATGAGGTTATTGCGGCCTTCGAGGGCTTTGTCTAGCAGGAGGATCGGGTTGTCGCCATCGTTAACGCTCGTTGCCCAGCTGATTCCAAGGGGACCGAGAAATCCGGCAGGGGAGAGGAAGAGCTGGCGGATTTCTTCCTCCTGCATGGGGCGAGTTTCTTTGCCTGCTAACGCCGTGGAGAGTTTGGACTCATTCAATTGGTGATCTCCACGGACAAGGACGACGACAGCGCGCGATGTAGTCTTGCTGGATTTCGCGTCGGTGGAATCGATCATCAGCTCCAGAGTTTTGATTTTGTTTTTTGGCGAGACGCCGAGATAACGTGCGACTTCTTCGATCGTCTTCTGTCCGGGTGTGTGAACTTCGAGCGGCTTGTCGTCGCCTTCGGACGCGAGGTCCTGGACGGGGTCGAGTTTTGATGTTGCTTTTTCAAGGTTCGCCGCGTACTTGCAACTCGCGCAACTGACGACCTGATCTTCGCCGGCGGGCGTGTAGACCATGAACTCTTCGGATTGCGATCCGCCCATAGCGCCTGAATGGGCGTCGATGATGAGGTAATTCAGACCGCAGCGGTCGAATATGCGCCGGTAAGCTTCGCGATGTTTCTGATAAGAGACGTCGAGACCAGCGGCGTCAATGTCGAAGGAGTATGAATCCTTCATGATGAACTGGCGCACGCGTAGCAAGCCCGCTTTGGGACGTGGTTCGTCGCGGAATTTGGATTGAATCTGATACCAGATTTGCGGCAACTGCTTGTAGCTACGCAGTTCTTTGCGAGCAATCTCGGTCATGTTTTCTTCGTGAGTCATGGCGAGACACAGATCGGCGCCCTTGCGATCTTTCAGGCGGAAAAGATTGTCGCCCATTACTGACCAGCGGCCGCTGGATTCCCACAGCTCGCGCGGATGCAAAGCTGGTAAGTAGAATTCTTGGCCGATGCGGTCCATTTCCTCGCGAACGATGGAAATGATTTTGTTGAACGATCGCTGTCCGAGGAAGAGATAGGAGTAAATTCCGGCGGAAAGCTGACGGATGTAACCGGCGCGGACCAGGAACTTGTGACTGGCGACCTCGGCATCAGCCGGGGCTTCGCGCAAGGTGGGAATGAAAAGACGAGACCAGCGGTGCATGAATGTTCTTTTCTTGTGACGGAAAACAAATATTGTAACAGTCAGTAATGGAGCCCCGAACCACGCCTGATGCCGAAATATCACACCTTCTTGCCAGTTCGGGAAGAGCACTCTAAGCACCTCCTCAGCAATGGTCTTTGGCAGGCGGAGGGCTATTTCTTCGTCAGCGTTGCCGTCATCAATAGCCAGAAAAACTGGGGCGACGATTTTACCGATCTTCTCGCCTGCTTCGATATCCCTGTCGGCTAACTCCCAATAGACGAAGCCGTTTGCTGTTGTCTTTGCGATGGCCTATGACGAACATGCGCTGCGAGTATTCGAAGTGCACGCGGTGGATTATCTCCTCAAACCATTCCGTGCCGAGCGGTTTGCGCGGCGCTGGAACGCGCCAAGGAGCGGTTGGGAAAGAAACGGCAGGCGTCTGCTGATGAACTGAAAGCGGTGGCACGCGGAGCCGAGCAATATGCCGAAAGAATTGTGGTCAAGGACGGCACCCGGGTGCAGATCATTCCGTCCGCGAAACTGGACTACGCCCTGACTATCCTCTCACCTTTCGTAGAGGAGATTGAGTTCCGAGGTTTTGACGTCAGACAGCTGCAACGCGGAACGGAATGGCCATTCTGGGTGCTGGTCTGGCCGTCGGCACTGCTGTTCGGATACGGACACGTTGAACAAGGCCAAAGCCTAAAGGAGATGGCAGGACTGTTCTTCCTAACCGGAGCCGGGGGTGTGACGTTCGCCTGGCTGGTTTACAGATGGCAGAACCTCTGGGTGGGCATGAATCTTTGCTGGGAATTGTTTTCCGTCGCCAAGAGTGCGATCGGCGGCTGGTTCCCGTTCATGCTTCAGAATCTGACGATGCTGTTGGCTATCTTTATCACCCTTTATCGGACACGCTCAGGGGTGGCAACTGTAACGTCAGCCGCCTTACAAACCCCACGAAACCAAGTCTCTTGTCTAAGCCGGTCATTGAGTTAGTTTTTTTCCGCAGCCTGCTAGTACTACTGTGTTATAAACTGAATACCTTCTGCTGAAAGATTTATCGGTCAGCGTTCTCCAAATGATAAGGTGCGGGTCATGAGCGCCAACTCTGTTGCGCCAGGCGCCCAGCAAAAACGCTTCGCGGCTTATTTGGATCGCCTGGCGCACGCCGCGGGGCACTTGGATCGGGTGGTCCCTCTGAAGTCCTATTGCACGGGCTTGCTTCTTCCCGGCGAACGCAAGAGTGTGGAACCAATGGCGGCCCGTCTCTGTCCCGACAACGTGCGCCAAACCCATCAGTCGTTGCACCATGTGGTCGCGCAAGCGCCCTGGAGCGATGAAGATCTCTTGGAAACAGTGCGCCAATACGCTTTGCCGGCGATGCAGAAGCAAGGATCGATCGTAGCTTGGGTGGTCGATGACAGGGGGATGGTGAAAAAAGGAAAGTGTTCGGTGGGAGTCACGCGCCAGTACTGTGGGCAGGTGGGCAAGCAAGAAAACTGCCGGGTGGCCGTGAGCTTGTCAATCAGCACCGCGGAGATGAGCTTGCCGATTGCCTGGCGTCTCTACTTACCCGAAGTGTGGACGCAGGACAAGCAGCGGAGAAAGGCCACGGGGGTACCGCCGGAAATCCGATTTCAAACCAAGCCGGAAATTGCTTTGCAACAAGTTCGCACCGCCCTGGAGCGAGAGATCCCCGCAGCTCCGGTACTGGCGGACGCCGCCTACGGCAACGACACCGGATTTCGCGAGGGCATCACCGAATTAGGTTTGCTGTACGTAGTGGGTATCCAGTCCTCGGTGAGTGTGTGGAAACCAGGCCAGGCACCGCTGCCCAAACGGAAGTGGAAAGGAATCGGACGTCCCACCAAGCTGTTACGCCGGGATGACCAGCATGCTCCGGTGGCAGTGCGCGAATTGGCGATGAGCTTGCCTGCCTCCGCCTGGAAGACGGTGCGCTGGCGGCAAGGAACTCGTCAACCCCTCCGTTCCCGTTTTGCGGCGCTGCGCGTGCGTGCCGCCCATCGCGATTACTGGAGCAGCGAACCTCGCCCCGAGGAGTGGCTGCTGATCGAGTGGCCGAAGCAAGAAGCCGAACCGACCAAGTACTGGTTATCTACCTTGCCCGCCTCCACGAAGCTTTCCGATCTGGTGCGTTTGGCCAAGCAGCGCTGGATCATTGAGCGTGATTACCAAGAACTGAAGCAAGAACTGGGACTGGGCCACTATGAAGGACGAGGCTGGCGCGGGTTTCACCATCACGCCACTCTCTGTATTGCGGCCTATGGGTTCCTGGTGGCCGAACGGAGCCGTTTTTCCCCCTCCGCTCGAGCCGGTCAAGTGGACTTACCCGTCCCCGAAGTGCCTTCGCGATTCCACCCTCGGGGTTCGCCCCGTGCGCGCGGAGCGGCATAACCCCTGGTCCATTGCTACGCTTCGACAAACCATCGCACGGATTCTGCTCCGACAACTCTCCGGTTGTCCTTTTTGTGGAGCTCCCTTTTTATAACACAGTAGTACTAGACTAGAACCCTACAAACACAGGCTCTGGCTGCAGTCGAATGTCCCAGAGCCGTTCCACCGCGGCTTGAATCTCGTCTTTGAGAGCAATAACTTCGGCTGCGGTTGCGTTCCCGCGATTTACGATGGCAAGCGCATGCTTGCTGGAGATCCCCACGTTGCCTTTGGCGTAGCCCTTGTTGAAACCGGAATTTTCAACCAGCCATGCGGCCGAAATCTTATGCTGTTGGGACAGGGCTGGATAGTTTGGAACGTGCAGGTTCCGTGCCGCTGCCTCGCGGGTCAGTTCCTCGAACTCAGTGGCAGATAGAACTGGATTCTTGAAGAATGAGCCGGCGCTGCGGCTATCCGGATCACCCGGTGAAATAAGCATGCCTTTCGCCGCTCGAATCGAAATCACGGCTTCACGCACTTCGGCCAGACTTAGTTGAGTTTGTCGCCCGTAGAAGTATTTTTGCAGATCGGCGTAACGCAACGTCGGCTTCTCATTCGGAACCAGCGCATAACTCACTCGCAAAATAATGTACCGGCCGCGCTGACTCGAGTTGAAGATGCTGTTGCGATAGCCGAATCCGCATTCCGCCGCCTGCATTTCACGAACGCGATTTTCGGAAAGATCAAAAGCCAGCACGGAAACGATGGTCTCCGAAACCTCCTGCCCATACGCGCCGACATTCTGGACCGGAGCGCCCCCTACGTTGCCTGGGATCCCACTCAGACACTCGACGCCCGCACAGTTCCGCGAGACGCATTCACGAACGAAGTCGTCCCACGCAACGCCTGCTCCGACATCAAAGCGAATTTTGCCCTCGAATTCATGCGTTTCCAGGTTGTCGTTAGCCACGTGCAGGACCAATCCACTCCAGCCGCGATCCGAAATCACCAGATTGCTGCCACCGCCCAGAACGAACAATGGGAGCTTTCTGGATTCAGCAAATGCCACAGCCTGCACAACTTCATCCGGAGCCGGTGCACTGATGAAGAAGCGTGCCTCGCCGCCCACCCCAAGCGTAGTAAGTGGCGCCAGTGGCACGTTTTCGCGAATGTCGATTCCAGGAGGCATAATGAAACCAGCTTTCAAATATACGCGGACGGCTGCGGCACCTCAGCGCGGTATCGCGAACGGTCGCGACGAACGCTGGAGAATTGCTGCACCTCTAGTGCAGTGGTGACGGAACGTCAATTTCACGTTAATATTTGAAAAAATCTATTTCGAGGAATGTGAATGTATCCAGAAATAATGGTTATGCCCATGCGAGAGGAACTTACCAGCCTGGGAGTACAAGAATTGAGAACTCCGGCAGATGTGGATCGGGAACTCGGCCAGCAGCAGGGAACCACGATGGTGGTGGTGAATTCGATCTGCGGCTGCGCCGCCGGGCGGATGCGTCCAGCAGTACGAGCTGCGTTGCAGCACGAAGCCAGACCAAACCGCGTGTTCACGGTTTTTGCCGGACAAGATATGGAAGCCACAGAGCGGGCGCGGTCCTACTTTACTGGTTACCGTCCTTCATCGCCGTCGATCGCGCTCTTCCGTGACGGGCAACTCGTGCACATGCTGCAACGCAGCGATATTGAGCATCGGGATTCGGCCGACATTGCCAACGAACTCACACGCGTGTTCGACGAGCATTGCGCCGCGGTCTGAGCCACGCTGGAGCGTTAGTCTCACGGCCCTGACACAGCCGCGGCTGCGTCCTCCTCGGAAAGCAATCGTTCCTTCATCCGATTTGCGATCGCTTCGATAGTTTGTACACGGACAGCCAAGCCGGGGCTGAGCGCAGGGTCGTCTAGAATGACGCCGCAACTCAGCAGTAGCGCCGTGACGTCATCTTTGAATGAGTTCCGGAGAAGAATGCGCGCATTTTGTTGCGCTAGCAGAGTTTCACGCCCGCGCCGATAAAGAGCAGCGCGCAATTCCCGCGATATTCGTTCCAGACCGCTGATTCCAAAGTTCACGAACACGGGCACGGCGCCGCCCAGGTGATGAATCAGATAGTCAGCCTGTCTGAAGACTACAAGACGCTTCCTGCAGCGATGACACCACCTTGACCGGCTGCTGAAACGTATTCTCAATCACGTGGGCACAATCCTGCGCGCGTTCGGATGACCAGATTAGAAGGAACATGCCCAAGACGTGGCAACTGCAGTGCCAAATGCTCGGGTGTTCAGAATCAGTGAGTAACAGGTGGGCTAACCGAAACCAGGGTTTCGATTCGGAACTCTCGTCCCATAAGCGGCCGACTAGAGAGCTGCTCCGTACTCCTTCAGCTTGCGATACAGCGTGGTCTTGCCAATGCCAAGCAGCTTCGCCGCCATCAGTTTGTCTCCATTCAGGCGCGTGATCGCTGCCATGATGGTCTGTTTTTCGACTTCGAGCATCGGCACAATTCTCGATTCCGTCGCGGCATTCGTGAGTTGCGCGGGCGCCCCGGTGATGGAACTCGGTAGATCGACCACATTAATCACGGACCCGGAGGTCAGCGCGCAACAGCGCTCAAGACAATTTTCCAATTCACGCACATTTCCTGGCCAGTCATGGGCGAGCAAGGCCTTCATGGCGTCGTCAGTCAATTCAAATGTACGTCCAGAAGTGTGAGAGAGCCGCTCAAGGAAGGCAGTCCCCAGCAGCGGGATATCCTGCCGACGCTCGCGAAGAGGCGGAATCCGAAGGCTGAGCACGTTTAACCGGAAGAACAGATCGCGCCGGAATGAGCCTTGCGAAACACTTTGTTCGAGATTGCGATTGGTGGCTGCCAAAATGCGCACGTTGATGGGAACAAGCTTCGTGCTACCTACGGGCCTGATCTCCTTTTCTTGTAAGGCACGGAGTAGTTTTGCCTGCAAGTCGACGGGTAACTCGCCGACTTCGTCCAGAAACACAGTTCCGCCGTCAGCGATGGCGAGTAATCCTTCCTTGGCCTGCATTGCTCCAGTGAAAGCGCCTTTCACATATCCAAAGAGTTCGCTCTCGATCAGAGTTGGAACAAGAGATCCGCAATCGACAGGAATGAAAGGCTTGTCGCGGAAAGGTCCAGAGTGGTGAATGGCGCGGGCGACCATCTCTTTGCCTGTGCCGCTCTCGCCGAGAATAAGCACCGGATGCGCGCTGTGCGCGGCTTTGGCGACAATGCGGTAAAGCTTATCCATCTCGGGCGCTCGGCCGATGATTTGTCCGAAGCCCTGCTTTGATTTGATCTTTTCACGCAAAATCCGGTTCTCCGTCTTAAGGCGCATGTGCGCTGAAATCCGGTCGAGCAGCAACTTCAGTTGCTCCAGGGTGAAGGGCTTAATCAGGTAGTCGTAAGCTCCGCATTTCATCGCTTCGACCGCTGACTCGATGGTCCCGTGCCCCGTCATCATGACGACTTCGGTTTCGGGACGGCGCCCCTTCAGCTTCCGCAATAGTTCAAGACCGCTAGTACCGTGCAACATGAGGTCCACGAGGACGAGATCGATAGTCTGAGATTCCGTCACTCGCAACGCTTGCTCCGCCGACTCGATAGCAGTCGTGTGGTACCCGAGCGAGGCGGCGACTTCGCGACAAGCCTCGCGCACGGAACGCTCGTCGTCAACGATGAGAATGTTCAGCGGACAGCGGACCTCCGCGAGTGAAGGGCCTGCGATGGCGAACGAACTTGGCGCGATAGCAGCGGTCATGGTGTACCTCGTAGAACGATTTGAAATCGACTCCGGTCTTGTGTTCCTCATCGGGCAGGAATTCCCGAATTTGAAACTTCTTTTCCAATCGGGAATTTTAGGGATTTGATTAGTCCCTGTTTAGGACTTGTGAACCCCTCGGTTGTGACGGATGAACACGGTCTGTGGAGAAAAGCTGTGCAAGACTCCGGGTCGGGACTGAAGCTGAATGGTTAATTCCCAGCAGGTGTAGACGGGATTGCAGACTCATCGATGAAGAGCCTTACCCGCCCGCGCTGATCCGGCGCAGTTGGTTCTCGCGGATGTTCCCATGAATTGCGACAAACTGGATTAGTTGCTCAAACGTAGTCCGCAACGTTGCACTCGGTGTGAAGTCAGCCACTGGACCAGGTGAAGGACAAGGAAAACGGAAAACACATTTGCCGCGAATACGAAATGAAAGACGAAGTTGTTGAGAATTACAAAGGTGGAGAGCCCGTGACTGTCTCCCAGCGTGATCGTGGCATTTGGCAACCCGAGGAAAAACAGGAAACCAAACAGGAAAAATGTGGCGCCCAAAAGTTGTCGCAAATTCGAGCACCGCGTTTGGATCGCAGTAATATCCGAATCGCCTCTCGTAGTCTCCTCATCGAGGTTTTTGCCGGCCCGAATGAGTTTCCAGATGATGCTTGCAGACAGAATGGAATAAATGCTGACTCCAACCAATATCAGCACGAATAAGCGGTTCAAATACGAAAGCGACGGCCACATTGCCCAAAACGTATAGGGGCTTTTGTACATGCTTCTGTTGACACCGTATCGCGATCGTTAGTTCCAAACTCTTGAAGATGCACTTCCACTTTTGGTCGTAAACCCGCGCCTATCTCACCGCGGCGATCCTGATCTCCGCAACACGCACGAGAGCTAAGATCCCAGACTGAGTTTGCGCAACTGGTTCTCCCTGATGTTTCCCATGAACTGTGACTGCAAGCGTTGCGCGCACAGTTCCCCGCAGACGTGCAATGTGCCTTCGCGATTGGCAATCTCATCGTCCCACGCACACAGGTAGAGAACAGGCTGGTTGTAGTTAATAGCGGAAGTCCACATCAGCCACCAACGATCGGATGTCTTCTTTAGAATGCCGCAGTTCGGCCCAGCACAGCGATAGAACGCGTCAGCAACTGGGTTTCTGAGATTACCAAGCTTCATGGCAGGAGACTGCTCCGGCGACGCCACTATTTTAGCGGGAATTACTCGCGCCGGATAATAAACCGTACCGCTCACTTGTAAATCAGATACCGCCGGCGAACCTGCTGGAACTTCTGAAGATCATCCCGCCAACCCAGTTCAATGCGGTGCGGATCTTCACCCCGCGCGAGTGCGTCGTACACCGTCTTGCTCGCGAGGATCTCCATCATCTTGTCCATGCGGAACTGCTGCGGATAGAGCTTCAACAGCGCGGACGCAATCTCAATGCCGAGTTCGGGGCTGTCCAGGAACTCTCTGTCAGTGAGAACAATATTCACACCCCGGCATACCTGATTCGCATAGTTGCTCGAGGCTGGCGTGAAACTCACCGGCACAAAGCGAACTGCAGGGATTTGCCGGGCGTTAAGATAAGCCGCCAGTTCGCGAGCATTGATCCACGGAGCCCCCAGCAATTCGAACGGTGTATCGGTTCCGCGCCCAACAGAAACATTAGTTCCCTCAACCAGCGCCACGCCGGGATAAAGTACAGCTTCCGTCAGGCTGCGCAAATTCGGCGAGGGGTTTGTCCATTCCAGGTCCGTCGAATCGAACCAGTCCCCTCGCATCCAGCCCTGCATGGCTACGACTGTGAGTTTTGCGTGAATGTTGTGCTCCGCGTTGAACATTTGCGCAAGCTCACCCAAGGTCATCCCGTGGCGAACAGGGATAGGGCCATAGTTGGTGAAGTTTTCGTGCCCCGGTTCACTCATCGGCCCCAGAACGAACGCACCCGTAATGGGATTGGGCCGGTCGAGCACGACGATCGAAACACCGGCTTTCGCCGCAGCTTCAAGAAAATATCCGAGCGACGTCTCGTATGTGTAAAAGCGAACGCCTGCATCCTGCAGATCAATGACCACAGAATCCAGATGTTTGAGAACATCAATTGATGGCCGCCGGTTTTCATCGCTCGCGCCGTAAACGCTATAAACCGGTACGCCGGTTGCCGAGTCCCGCGAATCCCCGATCTTCGTCGTGTCCAGCGCGCCCGTCACACCGTGTTCCGGACTGAATATGGCGGCCAACTTGACGCCTTGCGCATGCGCCAGAACATCGATTGTTCGGCGCCCGCTCGCATCCACGCCAGTCTGGTTCGTGAGGACCCCGACTCGCTGCCCGCGAAGCAACGCGAAATCCTGCATTTCCAAAGCGTCAATGCCGGTCAACACAGCGCCGTTTCGCTCGGCCACGTGATGCTCCGAAGGCATTGCCTCGTTATACCCGGTGATCCTCTTCAGCCTAAGCGCTTCCTGCTCCGAGGTAATCAACGGAATTCCCGCAGCTACTGCTGTAGCAACCCTCGCCCGCAAAGAAATTGTCAAACCTTTGCCGCGAGGGTGGACCGAGTTCGTGAGCAGGATGATGTAAGTGCGGGTTGTCGGATCGATCCATACCGATGTTCCCGTAAAACCGGTGTGCCCGAACGACCCGACCGGAAGCAACTCTCCGCGGTTCGACGAAAATGGCGAATCAATGTCCCAGCCAAAGCCGCGCAACGCAGAAGCGTAAGGCGGTTGCTGTGGCGTACTCATCTTCTCGATCGTGA
>QHZW01000056.1 GCA_003224815.1 Acidobacteriota bacterium
CCAACCCATACGGCAAGCCCATCGGTCTTCAGCTCTACACCTTACGTGATGCACTCGAGAGAGATGCCGCCGGAACGATCCAGCAGGTTGCGAAGATCGGCTACAAGGACGTTGAAATCTATTCGCTGTACGGAAAATCCGCGGCGGAGTTCTCGAAGGTTCTCAAGGACAACGGCATCACCGCCTCAAGCGGCCATTACCTGCTGCCCGATGTGAAAAACAAGTGGGACCAGCGCGTCGAAGAGGCCAGGACGCTGGGGCTCAAATACATGGTGAACGCGATTCTTATGCCGGAGGAGCGGACGTCGTTCGACGACTTCAAACGGGTGGTGGACGTGTTCCACAAAGCGGGTGAGGCCGCGCAGAAGGCCGGGATCCAGTTCTGCTATCACAATCACAACTTTGAATTCACTAGGTATGGCGACACTACCGCTTACGAATACTTCCTGAACACGCTCGATCCCAAACTAGTTAAATACGAAATGGATTGCTTCTGGGTAACCCACGCCGGTGAAGACCCGGTTGCGTACTTTAAAAAATACCCCGACCGCTTCCCACTTCTTCATATTAAAGACATGAAGGACAAACCTGCGCCCAGTCACGAACTCGACGCCAAGCTGGGCCTGTTTGCTCCGGTCGGGAAAGGTACGATCGACTGGAAGCGAATCTTCGCAGCCGCCCGCGACGGTGGAATGCAGCACTACTATGTGGAAGAAGATTACTGCGAGCAACCACCGCTCGAAGCTGTGAAGTTGAGCTACGAGTATCTCAGCAAGCTGAAGGTATGAAGGGCCAACGACCGCAGCTTCTAGGAAGTAGTTCACGTGAGCTGCCCGCGTCCGAAATCCTGAGCGAGCGCAGCGAGTCGAAGGGCCTGAGCAGAACTGGCGGAGAGTGAGGGATTCGAACCCCCGATACCCGTTAAGGTATGCCGGTTTTCAAGACCGGTGCCATCAACCGCTCGGCCAACTCTCCGTAAACGTAGTCTATCGCAAATACCAGATTCCACGGCATTTTGCGTCTCGCATCCGCCGCAACTCTTTCTATATATGCGGGTTTATATCGGTGGCCGATCAACCGGCCGTTTGTGCCTGCCGTGAGTTACGGTTGTTCGCGGGAAGGCGGGCTCCCGCGAGAGGTTCCAATGACTACTCTAAAGCGCAATATTCCATTATTCATGCTGGCTGGGCTGCTCGCGTTTTCACCGTTCAAAACGAGCGCCCACGCGCAATCCGATATCGATTCGGATAATCAGGCAGGTATCGCCGCCGATCAGTCTAGAAACGATCAAGCTAACGACCAAAATGGAGCATACGATCAGCCGCAGGCTGACGACAACGATCAGTACGGAAATAATGACGAGCAGGAGGCCGATAGTCAGGCGGCACCTCCGCCTGCGGATCAAAACCGGCCCGGCACTACGCAGCCGACCTTGAGTGAAAACACTCCTGATGCGCCGGCCCGTGCCGCGCGCTTGCAGTTCATGACTGGCTCCGTTTCAATTCAGCCGCATGGCACTGGAGATTGGGCGAATGGCGAACTCAATCGCCCGCTAACGAACGGCGACAATGTCTGGGCCGACAAAAATTCTCGCGCCGAACTTAGCGTGGGCGCCGGTCTCATCCGCATCGATTCTGAGAGCAGTCTGACTCTGACGAACATTGACCAGAACACGGTTCAGTTGCAACTGCACCAGGGCGCAATGATCGTGCACGTTCGCAGGTTGTACGACAACGAAATATACGAAGTGGATACGCCAAACCAGGCATTCACAGTTTCGAAACCCGGCGACTACCGCTTCGATGTTGATCCGAACGCCGACACGACCGTGATCACCATCTGGCACGGCGAAGGTAAATCGACCGGCAATGGACCCGACGTCGCGCTTCACGAAAATGAGCAGGTGCGGTTCACCGGAAATCAGATGTCCGATCAGATTCACGCCGCGCCTCGGCTTGATGATTTCGACCGATGGGCCAGCTCGCGCGACGAGCGCATGGACCACTCGCAATCAGCGCGCTACGTTTCTCCGGATGTCCCGGGCTACGAGGACCTCGATGAATACGGCAACTGGAACGAAACGCCAGATTATGGTCCAGTCTGGGTTCCGCGACATGTTGGAGTTGGCTGGGCCCCTTATCGTTACGGACACTGGATCTGGGTGTCTCCGTGGGGATGGACATGGGTCGAAGATGAGCCTTGGGGATATGCACCGTTCCACTACGGGCGCTGGGTATACTGGGGCAGCTCGTGGGCGTGGGCACCGGGCCCGGTCTATGTGCGTCCATACTACGCGCCTGCGCTGGTGGCGTGGTTCGGCGGGCCAAGTTGGGGTGTGAGCGTCGGCTTCGGCGGTGGTGGCTACGGCTGGTGTCCGCTCGGATTCGGCGAACCGTACGTTCCCTGGTACCACGTCAGCCGTGGCTACTTCAACCGCGTGAACATTACTAATACGCGTATTACGAATGTGAATATCACGAACGTTTACAACAATACCTACATCAACAATCACCGGGGTCATGGCGGTGGGGGAACCAGTGGTACGGGCGGAGGCGGCGGTTCTTATGGCCCGCATAGCGCTGGGAATATTCACTACGCGAACATGCACGCACCGAATGGCTTCACTGCAGTTTCGCGAGAAACGCTCGTCCGTGGACAACGGGTGGGTCGAAATGCACTGCGAGTTTCGCCGAACCAGCTGAGCAGAATGACCCCGGTACACGCGCTCGACGTTAGGCCGACCGGAACGGCTGTACTCGGCGGCGGACGTGCTGCGGTTGCGCCTCCGTCGAGAAGCTTCGCACGGCCGACAGTCAGTCGCATGTCGCTGGGGAACATGCGCAACCAGGGTAACGCTCGCAACAATGGTGGCCTTGGTGGACGTCCGACGCTTGGAAATAATTCACAGAGACCGACGCCAATGATGGGAAGGGAAAGTCAGCGGCCAATCTCACAGGCGCGAAATGGTGGCATCGATCACCCGGCTTCTCCGATGGGAAACCCTGGTGCGCAACGACCAATGCCTAACATATCAAGCCGTGGAGGAGCGGCTGTTGGGAGCGCGAACAGCAACATGCGCATGCCGGAGCGCCGTGCAATGTCGCCGCGTTCAGTTCCGCGCCCGCCGAGCGCAGGTGGTTCCAACACTGAGAGAATAGAGACACGCGGCGGAATGGATCGCACTAACAACGGCCCGAGACCGAGTATATCGAGATCGGTTCAGGGCCCGGAGAACGGACGCGGAAGCATGCCGCAGATGCGTCCGCAGTCGGTTCCGCGCCCTTCGGGCGGCAACATGCCCAGCAACATGGGACGCACACAGATGGGCGGGCCTCGAGAGATGGGCAATCCTCGAATGAGTGCGCCTCCTCCACGATCAAATGAGCGTATTGCTCCCCGCAGCGACGTAAACATGCCGCGCCCATCTGGCTCGGCACCGCGTTCATCCTACGAGGCAAACAGCAGGCCTAGTGCTGCGTACGACCGATCCTATAGCCGTCCGATGCCGAACAATGGCGGAGGGGCTTACAACAGACCAGCCCCGTCGTACGATCGCGGATCAACTCCTCGCTCCGTGCCTTCGTACGGAGGCGGGTCGTCGAACCGTCCCGAGTCGGCTTACAGTGCCGGCCGTTCCATGCCACACAGCGAAGGCGCGGCGAGATCAATGCCCTCTTACGGCGGAGGTCGGGCTCCATCCAACGGTGGTGGCGGTCGGCCCTCCGGCGGCTTTGGTGGGGGAGCGAGGCATGTTTCTGCCGCACCTAGTCATGGCGGCGGAGGCGGCGGTGGACACGCCGGTGGGGGAACCCGAGGTGGGCACCACTAATCGCTACGCTCCGAAACGGGCGGCGTTCCTGTTGCACGCATGTACTTACCGCGCGGGCGCGAGAGACAAGTTTCACGTAGTAGGTTGCTCTTAGCCTGGTGCCGCAATGTTGGCCGAGTGAACGGCGAGCGAAAGGCCATCACCTCTCGCGACGGCGTGCCATAATGTACCGCTCAGTTTGATGGAGATTCCATGCTCGGTCGCCGCCGTTTCTTGCAATCCACCACCACGCTTGCTGGTCTCGCATTCGGAGGTATCGCCGGGGCTCAAGAGGGTTCAGCCGATTGCAAGCCAGTGTCCCCCGCAATTGCGAGCCTGAAATCACTGAAAGGTGAGGCGCAGCCCATCACCGCTCAAGAACGAGCTGAGCGCCAGGAGAAAGCCCGCCGTTTGATGCACACGAATGGAATGGACGCCGTTCTGCTCATGCCGGGCACCTCGCTGCGCTACTTCAGCGGAATCAAGTGGCGGGAAAGCGAGCGGATGCTTGCGATGATCCTGCCCGCCAAGGGCCAGGCGTTTTTTGCTTGTCCTGCGTTTGAACTGGCGCGAACTAAAGAGCAGCTCGCAAATAGCCCGCAGGCAAACTCGCCTGACATTCGCGTGTGGCAGGAGGATGAGAGTCCGTACGAGCGCGTGACGCAAGGCTTGCGCGACCGGGGAATTTCGACAGGCACATTGGGAATCGAGGAAACGGTAAGGTTCGTCTTCACTGATTCGATCGCACGAGCCGTTCCCCAGCTCAAACTCGTCAGCGCGACGCCGGCGACAGCCGGCTGCCGCACGATCAAAACCACGCACGAGCTCGCTTTGATGAACCTGGCTTGCAAGGCTACGCTGAGCGTTTACGAAGCAGTATTCAAGAGCCTGCGGGAAGGCATGACCGAGTCCGATATCCATGCACTCGTACACGCGGCATACGAAAAGGTCGGATTCGAAGGCGACGTGGACATCTCGATTGCGTCGAACTCCGCCTCGCCACACGGCTCAACCCAGGCGCAGACGGTTCACGAAGGCAGTATCATTCTTCTCGATGATGGATGTAGCGTGGAGGGCTATGTCTCGGACATCACCCGGGCCTTCGTGTTTGGCAAGCCCACCGAGAAGATGAAGACCGTGTTCGAAATCGTCCATCGCGCACAGAGTGCCGCGCTGGCCGCAGCACGCCCCGGTGTTTCGTGCGAGAGCATTGATGCTGTCGCACGAAAAGTCAGCACTGATGCCGGGTTCGGGCCCGACTACAAATTTTTCCCGCATCGCGTCGGTCACGGTATGGGTATGGACATTCACGAGTGGCCGTATCTCGTCCGCGGAAATGCGACCAAACTCGAACCCGGGATGGTGTTCAGTGACGAACCTGGGATTTACATTCCGGGTGAGTTCGGAATTCGCCTCGAAGATGACATGCACATCACTGAGAACGGGGCGGAGCTGTTCACGCCCCAGAGCCCGTCTCTCGAGTCTCCTTTTGGACGCACACTCTAGTGGCTTTCGTCCGCAGCAGGCGCTAGGTCCGAAGTGTCTAAGCTCTGTAGACTTTGACGCGGTGGCAGTTCGGGAGGCGGCTGAAACTGCCCGGGATCTTTTCCCGCCAGTGCCGCACTCATGAACTGAACCCATGCCGGCAGTGCAGCGCGTGCGCCAGTCTCCTTTGGACCTAGCGATTTTTTCTCGTCGAAGCCAATCCAGACTCCGCTCGTCAGCGAGGGCGAGAACCCCACGAACCAGGCATCGGTAAAATCGTTTGTCGTTCCAGTCTTTCCGCCCAGGGGAATATTCATTTTGCTGGCTGCGATGGCCGTGCCATGCTGCACTACGCCCTGCAACATCGCTGTCATCAGCCGTGCAGTTCGTGAGCTGATCACATCTTTGACTTCGGGATAGTTCTCTTCGAGCACGCGCCCATCATAATCTTCAACTTTTGTGATCATTCGCGGCACAACTCTAATGCCATCATTAGGAAACACGGTATATGCTGAGGTCTGCTCCAGCAGCGTCATTTCTGCCGCGCCAAGCGCGACCGGCAAATACGGCGGCAGCGGCGATGTAATCCCGAACTTTCGCGCATAATCTTCCACCGTGCGAATTCCGAGACGATCTGCCAGCTTCAGTGCCGGAATATTCCGCGACTGGGCCAGCGCGCGCTGTAGCGTGATTGCGCCTTCATATTTTTCGTCGTAATTGTGAGGAGAATAGGGCCCTGACGGAGTTTGAAAGCTGACGGGGGTATCCGAAATCGGATCATCCGGCCTCGCGCCTTGATCGATGGCCGCAGTATAGACGTATGGCTTGAACGACGATCCCACTTGTCGCAGCGCTTGTGTTGCTCGATTGAATTGCGAGAGTTCAAAATCTCGTCCGCCAACCATGGCGCGAATGCCTCCGGTCGCGTTGTCGATAGCTAGCAGCGCACCCTGTGCTCCGGAATCTTGTTCAAAGCCGACTGACGCTTTGCTGCCCTCGAGTGCGAGAACCTTGACGTAAACGATGTCCCCGGCGGAGAGCAGGACGGCCAGCTTCTGTCGCGTCCACCCGATGTCCGCCTGCGTAAGCGTTACCTGGTAATGGCCGAGCTTAAGGGTTACGCTGGCCGGAGAAACTGAAATGACCAAGGCATGCGTGTAGGCGCCTACGTCAATGTTGTCCCGGTCAGGGTGCTGATAGCCAGCGAGCATCTGGCCTTCGGCCAAAATATTTTCCAGATGGCCGCGCCAGCCGTGACGCCGTTCATAAGCTGCGAGTGCGTCGAGCACCGCCGAATTTGCAGCCCGCTGCAGGTCCATGTCAAGCGTGGTGTAAACCTTCAATCCGCCCTCGTGTACCTGGTCGGTGCCGTACTTGTTTTCGAGATATCGGCGGACTTCCTCAACGAAGTAGGGGCCGAGAGAATTGGGATCGCGAGCCAGTTTCAACCCGAGCGGCGCATTGCGAGCCTGCTCGGCCTGCTGGGTTGTAATCTTGCCGTCTTCAAGCATGCCGTTGATCACGAGATTGCGGCGGTGCAGCGCGCGATCAGGATGATTGATAGGCGAATACAGTGCTGGAGATTTTGGCAAGCCGGCGATGAGCGCCGCTTCGGGCACGGTGAGTTGTTTGGCCGGCTTGCTGAAGTAAAACTCCGAAGCGGCTTCGAATCCGTAAACCCCGTGTCCCAAATAAATCTGGTTCGCATACAAGGTGAGGATCTGTTCCTTGCTGAAGCGGCGTTCGATCTGGATCGCGAGCAACGCCTCCTGAATCTTTCGGTGAAAAGACCTGTCAGGGGAAAGAAACAAGTTACGCGCAAGCTGCATGGTCAGCGTGGAAGCGCCCTGGACCTTACCGCGGGACTCGATATCGCGATACGCAGCGCCGGCGATGCGCCACACATTAATTCCCCAGTGCCGATAAAATTCCTTGTCCTCGACCGAGATCAACGCGTTAAGCAGCGGGTTCGGAAAGTCACCATAAGACGCCACCACGCGGCGCTGCAATGCGAACGAGCCGATCACGCGTCCATGAATATCGTAGAGATCTGTGCTTGAACTTGGGCAATAAGTCTCAAGCTGCTCGATCTGCGGGAGGTCTGTCGAGTAAACGAGCAGAAGCCCTGCCAAAGAGCCAACCAGGGCGGCAAGAAAAACCAACAGCACGAACACAAATCGGCGGACGAGTTTCTGTCCCGCCGGCGCAGGCGGTGCAATTTCCTCAAGAACTGCTTTCATCAGGAATTGTGCTTAGGATAGCAGCCAACCGTGGAGATCGGAACAAGCAGCAGTTCTCGATTTTCGAATTGCCCGAAATTGCGAATTTTCCGAAATAGGGTAATCACCCGCCATGATGGGATTTGAAATTCGACAATCCGCAAGTTCGACAATTTCGCAAATAGGGCCCGCCCCCATAATCCTCTGGCTTGGCCCAGAAGATATTCGGCACAAAAGTCTGCGGATTGCGATCATACAGAGGGAACCAGCTCGATTGCACCTGAACCATGATCCTGTGCCCGGGCAGAAACACGTGGTTTGCGGTCGGCAAGCTCCACTTATAGAGCAGCGGTTTTCCGGATTCGATCGGCTTGGGATTTTCCATGCTCTCGCGATATCGCCCGCGGAAAATATCAGCAGACACCATTAGTTGATATCCGCCCATCTGCTTATCGCCCGCGACCTCGTCAGGATAAACGTCAATGACTTTGACCACCCAGTCGGAATCCGTTCCGCTGGTTGAGGCCACAAGATTCACAACCGGCTGGCCGCTGATCTTCACTGGCTTGGTCAAGACATCGGAGGTGAATGATAGAACGTCAGTCCGGCCCGAAGCTTCGCGCTGATCATCCACCAGCCATTCAGACCAAGTGAGTCCGTTTCCGTATCCCATGGGCTGAATTGGACGCTTGCGGTAGGGAACCGGCTTGGCTGGATCGGAAACATATTCATCTAATTGGCTGTCGCCTGGCTTCGGCGCGGAGAAACTGAGTTTGAATCCCGGATTCAGGTACACATGCGTTGGCTTGATGGAACAGCCTTCGGCGCATCCGGAGGGCCAGGACTGAAGTTTGTGCCATTCGTTGGTCCCGGTGTCGAATGCTGAAACTGGTGGCACGTCAGAAGCCGGCGCATCATCCTTGAGATAGTGATCCAAGAATGGCCGCAGGATGTGCTGGCGAAAATACAGACCGGTGTCACTCTTGAAATCCAATGCAGCCAGTGTGCTGCCGTCTTCGATCTCCTGGCCGTGGTGCCATGGTCCCATCACAAGAAAAACTTTGTCCTTGTTCGTGTCCTTCGGCTTGATCGCCTTATACACAGCCATTGCGCCATAAATGTCTTCCTGGTCCCACAAGCTGTGGACCAGCATGACTGGAACCTTGAGTGGCTGAGCAGCGAGGATTTTATCCATCGCCTGATCGCGCCAGAATTCGTCGTAACTCGGATGCGCGACCAACTTGTTCCAGAATCCGAGTTGCTCCATACCATGTAGTTTGCCAAGTTGACCCGCACTCACAGACTGCATGAATACGTCGTAGTCGTCGAAGTGGTCTGTCCACCAGCGCGCTTCGTTTCCGCCGAATCCTGAGTTCCGCGTTGCCTCCTGCTCGTAGATGTAGCTCATGTTCTGCTCGCGGAAAGCCCCATTGTGAAACCAGTCGTCTCCCATCCAGCCATCCACCATGGGATTCATTGGTACGGAAACCTTCAGAGCGGGATGCGGATTCACCAGGGCCATCAGCGGCAGAAATCCGTCGTACGAAATGCCCAGAACGCCGACCCTGCCGTTAGTTTCTGGGACGTTCTTCACTAGCCAGTCAATGGTGTCGTAAGTGTCGGTCGAGTGATCGACGGGCGTAGGATTCAGCGCTCCGTGCAATGGGCGATTCATGACGTAGTCGCCCTCGGAATTGTGGCGTCCACGAATATCCTGCACCACACGAATGTAGCCGCCTTCAACGATGACCTCAGTCGCGTTGTCATAACCCCAAAGTGTCGAGGCCAAGTGCGAACTGTGCGAGTTCTCGGTGAGCGTGTCAGCGTCGTAAGGCGTGCGCGTGAACAAGATAGGCGCGTTCTTTGCGCCCTTCGGCACCAGAATGACGGTGTGCAGCTTCACGCCGTCACGCATCGGAATCATCACAACGCGCCTGCCGTAATCAAAGCTGGCGGTGGCGGGCTGGAAGTGATCAGGCGTCTCGCTGGGATAGTTCGGATATTGCGGCTGGGATCGAGCAGGCGCGGCGAAAAATGGCGCCGAGATGAAACTCAAGATAACCAGCACACGACTGACGATCTCTCGCATGATCTTCTCCCTAGTTTGTGGTATGCAGTGGCCGGGGTGCTTTGGGAGTAGCCATAATAGCGGAAACTTACACCTGTGACACACAATTCGGGGTAAGCCGCCGAAGCATCGAGCAAAAGAAATCGCGCGTCCGAAGACGCGCGATGGTTAATTTTGTTCTAACCTTAGCCCTGGCGGGCCTTCAAAACCTGAATGGCCTTCTGCAACTGCTCGTCGTGATCGGATGGACTCTTCTTCTGGTTATTGTCGGCAGGGACAGCATTCTCGTCCTCGTCAGGAACCGGACCATCGTCATTCGTGTCTGCCACCACGATGTTAGGGGTCACAGCGGCATCTTGAATCGCCTTGCCTTGTGGGGAATAGTACTTCGCGATTGAAAGAATCAGAGCGGAACCATCGGGAAGCTCGATCAGTTTTTGGACAGATCCGTCACCGAAGGTCTTATCGCCGACCACGTCGCCGCGAGCATTCTCCAGGATTGCCGAGGCTACGATTTCAGCCGGCCCTGCCGTCCCTTTGTTGACTAAAACCGCCACAGGCAGAGTTGTGATGTCCTTTGCAGGATCCGCATTGAACGCTTCGCGGGGATATTTCTGGCCCTGCAGGTAGGTGATCGTGCCGTGGTTCAGGAACAGATTCGCGGTCGCGATGCCTTCCGATTCTTCACCTTCAGCGCAGTCACGAAGATCAAGAACCAGCTTCTTCACTCCGGACTTTTGCAGTGTTTTGATCTTGGTTGCAATCTCCTGCGACTTGCCTTTGGTTAAGGCGTCAACCCGCACATCGCCAATACCGTCTTCAATTGTCTTTTCCGTCACTGGAGGAATCGTCACCACATCGCGCGTGATGGTCACTTTTTCAGGTTCTGCACGGCGGGCGCGCACTACGGAAAAATTCACAGTGGAACCGGGCTCGCCCGAAAGCAGGCTATGGATTTGCGCCAGTGACATTTCCCGTGTGCTCTTGCCTTCGATGGATTCCAGAATGTCAGTGTCCTGCAATCCGGCCTTATCAGCTGGTCCCCCGGGAATAACTGATACGACGGAGGCATAGCCAAAGCGCTTCGACACCGCTGCTCCAATATTCCCCTTCGCGCTGTTCTTGTGCGCCTTGTAGTCCTGATACTGCTCGCGATTCAAATAACTGGAGTTCGAATCGAGCGACTCCAAAAGTCCATGCAGCGCGCCGTCGGTCACCGACGGCAGGTTGGGATCTTCGACATATTCGCTGCGCACTCGCGAGAGCACCTCGCTATAGACTTCCATCTGCTTGTATGCACCATCGTTAGAGGCGCGGACACTTCTGAGCCCGGCGAATGAGAACAGCAGGACTCCAGCGGAAACGGCAAGAATTGTGGTTTTGATTTTGGTGGACATCAGACTCCGGAATAGTTGGCAGGTTCGGCTTCCGCTAACCCGCCTCAATTATAGCTGTTTGGATGCGAATTGCCGGACTTTTGGTGCACCGATTCGTAGCGCCACGGCGGCAGTTTGTAATCTGTTGTAACATGGCGAAATTCGAGGTGACTATGCGTCATTGGCTTCTAACGATTGCCCTGCTAGCGGCGCCCTCTCTTCAGGCGCAAACTGATGAATGGAAGCAACTTTTCGACGGTAAAGACCTGACCGGCTGGAAGCATGTCGGCCCCGGATCCATGACGGTTGAGGACGGCTTGATCCACACCCACGGCGGCATGGGACTCCTCTACTGGACGGGAGGTAAACTGGGCGATTGCCGGATCAGGGTCGTCTTCAAGATGCGCGATCACAACGACAACTCCGGCGTATTCATCCGAATTCCTATCGAGCCGGTGACGGGCACCTTGTATTCGCTGACCAAGCCACTGGCCAAGCCGGGCAAGCCCGGGCCTGAATGGAACACGATGGAGATCACGCTGGATGGGCCGCGAACCATTGTGGCGTTAAACGGCATAAAGGTGACCGATTACACCGAAGGTGAGCCAGTGCCTGAACGCAAGTTCAACTTCGAGCCGCAGCGGGGCACACGTCCAAATGATGGCTATTTCGGTCTGCAGAATCACAGCGACAATGACGTAGTTTTCTTCAAGGAAGTCGCGGTAAAGATGCTGAAGAAGTAGGCGTCAAGTTTCAAATTCAATGACGAGAGACTCGTCATAATCCGCAATTCGCGCTCAAAACTTGAACAGGTACCGTCTCGAAGGCGGTTACTTGAAACTGACTTCATGTCCTCCGCCACCCAATCCACCATTCTTACTTTTGAGGATGCGCGACACCTGATCGAACAACATGCTGCAAATTTGCGCCCTCACGGACGCGAGTTGCTCGATCTGCTGGAGGCGAACGGGCGCGCATTGGCCGAGCCAATCACCGCCGATCGCGATTTTCCTCCTTTCCGCCGCGCCACTCGCGATGGCTACGCAGTCCGCGCCGCCGACCTTGCCGCCGTACCCACGACGTTGGAAGTAGTGGCTGAAGCAAAAGCCGGAGGGGCACTTGTGCCTCCAATTGTTTCCGGCCAGGCTGTCTCAATCATGACCGGAGCGCCTGTTCCGGACGGGGCAGACGCCATTGTCATGGTTGAGTTGACTTCCCGTGCGGGAAATCGCGTTGAAGTGCAACGAACGATCAACCCCGGAGACAACATTGTTCCGGTTGGGGCAGAAGGCAAAAAGGGAGATGTGATGCTCGCGCCAGGAATGCGTCTCGACTACGCTGCAATTGGGGTGGCTGCAGCGGTGGGACTTTCACGACTGGTTGTGTACTCCCGGCCGCGAATCGCTGTGCTTTCCACCGGCGACGAAGTTGTGGACATTGACGTTCCCCCCGGGCCCAATCAGATTCGCAATTCAAACAGCTATTCTCTTGCCATACAAATCACACAGGCGGGCGGCGAACCCGTATTGCTGCCGATCGCGCCCGACGAACCGAATCGACTGCACGAACTGCTCCGCGAAGGTCTTGAAGGTGATCTGTTGCTGATCGCGGGCGGAGTGTCGATGGGGAAGTATGACCTGGTTGAGGAGGTACTTTCGGAACTCGAAGCAGAATTTTTCTTCACCGGCGCTCAAATCCAGCCGGGGAAGCCGGTTGTGTTCGGGGCGGTTCCGTTAGGCGCAGGCGCACACGAATCGTCGGCATCACATAAATACTTTCTCGGGCTCCCGGGAAACCCGATTTCAACCATGGTTTGCTTCGAACTCTTTGCTCGTCCTCTCGTCGAAGCGCTTGCCGGCATGCAGGAGCGTAAGCTCTCCTTCGTCTATGCAAAGCTGAAAACGGAGATCAAGACCAAGCTTGGCCTGAAACGTTTCCTTCCAGCGAATCTATTGGGCGAATTTGAGGATAGCGAAGTTGAATTGGTGAAATGGCAAGGTTCCGGCGACCTGGGCGCCGTTGCGCGCTCGAACTGCTACATCGTGATTCCTCCTGATCGCGAGCGCATCCCGGCCGGGGAATTTGTGCCTGTGCTGCTAAGATGAGCTTCGGGTTCCTTGACACAAATGGCTTCAAAGCTTTCCCACTATGACGAGTCCGGCGCTGCCCGCATGGTGGATGTGTCTAGCAAGTCGCCGTCGGTGCGCGAAGCCACAGCCAGCGCGTTTGTCGCGATGTCAGCCGCGGTCATCGGCGCTCTCTCCACTAATCCTAAAGGCGATCCGCTTGAAACAGCGCGTCTCGCGGGAATTATGGCGGCAAAAAAGACTTCCGATCTGATTCCTCTTTGCCACCCCTTGCCCCTCTCGCACGTTGATGTCAGTTTGCGGCAGTGCGAAAATGGAATTGCGATCTCCTCAAAGGTAAAGACAACTGCCGAGACCGGCGTCGAGATGGAAGCGCTCGTCGCAGCCAGCGTGGCTGCATTGACCGTTTACGACATGTGTAAGGCTTTGGACAAAGGTATCGAGATTCGCGAAATCGTGCTCGAGCGCAAATCGGGCGGCAAAAGCGGCACGTACGTTCGCAAGAAATAGCGTCCGGATGGCTGCTGCTAAAAACTATATGCAGAGCGATGTAAAAGTCCTGCTGGTGGACGACAATCCGATGATTTTGTCCATGCTCAATGACGCATTGTCGCCGTTGGCCAAGGTTACAACTGCTGCGGATGGAGCGGATGCGCTGCTCAAAGCGGTTGATGAGGTACCTGATTTGCTCGTCAGTGACTACCGCATGCCTGGAATGGATGGCCGTCAGCTCATTGAGAAGCTTCGTGGCAGAAAAAAAACGGCTGGTATTTCGGTCATCCTCCTCGCCACGAAGTCTGATATCTCGGAAAAACTTGCCGTGCAGGACCACGTAGCCGATGACTTTGTCGAGAAACCATTCTTCCTGCGCGAAGCCACACAGAGGATCAAGCGCGTCATCGACAAGATCGCGCTGGAAAAAATATCGAGTTCCTCGTCGTCTGACGGGATCGTGCGCGGCAGTCTGGCGCAAATGAATGTGATTGACCTTGTGCAATCGCTCGAGATGGGCCGCAAAAGCTGTCTGCTCACACTGACCAAAGATGGCGAAAAATGCGAGATGTATTTTATGGATGGCCAAGTACCGCATGCTGCTTACGGATCTCTGACAGGCGATGCCGCAGTCTTTAAAGTATTGCAATGGACTGGCGGGAATTTCCAAATCAACTTTGAAGCCAAAACCAAACAGCAGTCCACAACCCTGAACACCCAGGGCCTGCTGATGGAAGGGTTGCGCCTACTGGACGAGTCGCGACGCGATAGCGGCAGCGAGGGGCCGAGCGAAGAGGAGGAGGATGTCCTCCTCGACTCCTGATACTTTTCGCGCGGCAGTTCTTACGGTGAGCGATTCCTGCGCGCGCGGTGAGCGCAATGACGCCTCCGGGCCGGCCGTTTCACGCACTCTGCAAGAATTTCATTTTGCAGTAGTCGAGACCCGCGTTGTTGCCGACGATCACGGGGCGATCCAGAAAGCAATCGTCGATCTCGCGCGCAAGGCCAAGTTGGTCGTCACGACTGGCGGCACCGGAATTTCAGCCCGCGACGTTACCCCGGAAGCGACGCGCTCGGTGTGCGGCCGCATGCTGGACGGAGTCTCTGAACGGATGCGCCGCGAAGGCGAAAAGAGAACTCCATTCGCGGCATTGAGTCGCGGCCTATGCGGAGTTTGCGGCAATTCTCTAGTACTGAACCTTCCCGGAAGTCCGGCGGGAGCGGTTGAATCGTTGCAGTCGGTGATCGATGTATTGCCGCACGCCATCCAAATTCTCGCGGGAAAGACGGAGCACATGGCGAACTGATCTCGCGAACGATGCCCACCTATTTCAACCTGCACTCGACTGACCAAGATCGATTGATGGCTGATAATATGCGCGGCATGCTGCCCCCAGTTAGAGAATATCGTGAGTGTCCCATCACGACCGAGCACATGGATAGAGATCGTCGCCTCTCCGATCTGTGCGTCAAGGTGAGCCACAGTCGACGAGATGAGCTGATCATTTGGTGTTGGGTTGAGGGATGTCTTATCCACAAGAGCCTACTTTTAGAATTCGAGAGGTCCGGGTTCAGTGGATACCGTCTTCGGCCCGCGAGCGTTCGCTTCCGGGATGGATACGTTTCAGAGGACTATCAAGAATTGATTGTGACTGGATGGGCAGGAGTGGCACGCCTTCAATCAGGTATCCGCATCGTAAAGAACTGTCCAGCTTGCCATTGGAAGAAATATAGCGGCATAACCGACGTGGAGAATTTGATCGATTGGAGCCAGTGGACCGGAGAAGACTTTTTCATAGTGTGGCCTATGCCGGGGTTCATGTTGATTACAGAGCGTGTAGCGGAACTGTTGCTGCGGCTTAAAGTAAGGAGTTTCGAACTGAGAGACCTTTATCACGATTTCGACCAGTGGATATTGAACTCTGGGTACACCGTCAGCCGACTTTCAAACTTTTTACCCGAAGATTTAGCCATCAAATACGGAGCCCCTATCGGGCTTGAATAGGTGGTCTCCGGTAACCTTGTAATCGCACGCTCTTGAACACTCTCAAACACATTCTTACGCGCTACACCGCTTTTCTCTGGGCGATTCTCAAGCCGCTTGGCGTGTGGGGCGTTTTTACGATTGCCGCGCTCGACGGTGCCGCCTTCGGTCTTCCGCTGGATGTGGTAGTAGCAGGTTACGTCGCAAAGAATCACGCCCGCTTTCTGCTTTATGTGTTCATGGCCGCCGCAGGCTCTGCCATTGGCAGTTTGGTCATTTATGCCATCGGTTATGCCGGAGGCGAAGAGTTGCTGCGTAAGCGCGTCTCGGCTGAGCGTTTTGAA
Source organism: Acidobacteriota bacterium (assembly GCA_003224815.1). Classification (GTDB taxonomy): domain Bacteria; phylum Acidobacteriota; class Terriglobia; order Terriglobales; family Acidobacteriaceae; genus Gp1-AA145. Next base: position 15,864 of record QHZW01000056.1, read on the forward strand.
AAGTTGCACGCGGCTTTCGAGAAGCATCCATTTTGGAGCCTTATGTTTCCGGCTATGCTTCCTCCGCCCATGCCGTTCAAGATTTTTGCGCTCGGCGCAGCCGTAGCGGAAATGAGCATCACCCACTTCTTATTGGCAATTTTTCTGGGCCGTACGGTGCGCTTCTTCCTGCTTGGAATTCTGGTGCTGAAGTTCGGCCCCGGTATCGTGCATACCTCGCTGATCTTCTTCAGTCATCACTTCCATTGGTTGATTATTGCCGCTGTGCTGGGCCTTGGACTGTGGTACTTTCTGCGGCGGAGGAAGAGGGCTGCGTCTGTGGCCCGGCCTGCCTGAATGCTTCCTTTTAACGGAACCTGGCCCGATGTTCCTTCAGAATGCAGCGATCCATGACCACAAAAATGCCCGCATTGCGCGCCTTGGCCGCAGCTGGTTCATTAATGACATCCTCTTGCAACCATAGAGCTGGAACCTTGAGTTTGATGGTTTGATCCACGATCTCGTCCACGAATTCCGGCCGCCGAAAGACATTCACGATATCAATCTTCTTCGGAACATCGAGCAACGAAGAGTACGCCTTCTCGCCCAGGGACTCACTGATCATTGGATTCACTGGAATGATCTTGTATCCATGGGCCTGCATGTACGCTGAAACCCCGTGGCTGGCCCGCAGGGGACTGTCAGAAAGCCCTACGACAGCAATGGCTGTGGCACGGGTAAGAAGGCCACGAATCGGATCCGAATTTGGCGAGGAAGACACTCCGCTATTTTAGCGCGGGGCTATTTCTTATTTGCTGCCTCGTGTTTCTGTCTGAACATTCGCAGCGCAAGCTTCCGCACGGTTTCCGCGACTTCCTTATTTCCGGACAGATTCTTCAAATCCGCGACCAGCAGGTTTTTCATCAACCCCAAGGCCACATCGAGAGGGGTACGCGGGTTGAATACCAGGGCGCGAACGATGGCGTAGTTCTTAGCGAACCGGCGCTTCATGGGGATGGCGCGCAGCACAGCCTCAAGCACGTTTTTCTGACCGGCGAACTTTTCTACTTCGCCATCGGTGATTTTAGGAGAATCCAGCACCGCGAGAGCGATGATCTTGGTACCGTCGCGTACCAGAATCGCGCGTTCTTCTTTTGTGCCTTTCATGGCAAGCTGAATGCGCCCTTTGATGTCGAGTTTGGAAATTTTTTGCAGAACGCTGTCGCGCTTGTCTCCATCGAGTTTGGCGGCAGACTTGTGGGGCACTTGCGGGCGGCCTGTTGGAGGCATGTCCGCGGGCGCAGCACCGGCGGATGCGGCAGCGGCCACGATCGTAATGGGCACGGGTTCCTCCATCGCTACAGTGTCCTCGTGAATTCCCCCGATTGGGTGAAATGGTTTCTCCGGCTGAGAGGCTATTTCTTTCGCATGCTCCGTAAGAAAATGCGTTAGCGCGGCGTCAGCTTCCGGATCAATGGCCGGGATATTTTCGCTTTCCTCAGAATCGGGCTTTGCGGAGGTTGTTTGGACGTCGGTTGACTGGGTCGGATTGACCCGTGGTTCAGCTTGCAGGAGTGTTTCGGAGGCATTCTGTGCTGGTTTTGGTGTAGGTTTAGGCGCGGTTTCGCCGACACTCGCGTGTTTCTCTTCTTCGATGAGCGGCTCTTCCATCACCCGTTCACCCGTGAGCAGCGCTCTCACACGCGCGGCTTGCGTTCCGTTCAGATCATGATTCGTAATGAGGTCCTGCAAGAGCTGCTGGGAGTTCCGTATTCGTGGACTGGCGATTAAAACGTCGAGCAGTTCCTTCTTCAGAGTAGTTGCCAGCCCTCCTAACTTCGTATTACTAACGGCAGGGTTTTCGATCATGATAGGCAACAACGCCGGGCGAATGTTTTTCGGCGAAAGCCAATAATTCAAAATCTCGGCAGCAATTTTCGGATTGGCTGCGGCTTCACGTGAAGAAGCTTCATCCCATCCTGCCAACGTCATTCGTGCAGACTCGCCAAAAATCTTGTTGTGCTCCGCGATATAGACGAGAATCTCCAGCATTTCGTCGGCGGGCAGACGAAGAGCGCCTTTTGAAGCAGACATCATCTGATGTGAAGGCAGAGCTGAGGCCTTGACCAGGTCAAGCATGCGCGGCATTGATCGATGAACTCCTAAAGTTTTACCAGCCTTATAGGATCGCGTATTGGCTCGACTGTGTACCAGCGATTTCGCGCAAGCTAACGTTACGGAAGAAACAACTGAGGGTGTACTGCGGGGGAGAGATATTGGCAAATCAGACTTCCGCTCCTCGGAGTTACGCGGTTAAATACGTATTTTGAGGTGGGGGTGGTTGTTGCGATTGCGGTAAATCCG